>CAIWKX010000107.1 GCA_903913315.1 uncultured Bacteroidota bacterium
AGACGTTCCAGGGGCGCAGCGCCTACGTCCGGACGGGGCAGAGGGGATTATTGCAATGCTGGACGCGGACTGCAGAGTGTCGCCGCAGTACATTCAAACCATTATTTATACTTTTGAAAAGAAATTAATCGTCATTAAACATTATGGCAAGAATAAATAAAAAAGGAATTATTAGTGGAAAAATTGGTGATAAAATATTTAGAAACCTTAATAATCAGCAAATAGTACAAGCTAAACCTGATAAAGTAAATCAAACTAAAAACACAGTAGTAAGTAGCTCTGAATTTAGACAATGTAGCAGTTGGGCAAAGCAGTTGCGCATTGGGTTGCATTCATTTTTGAATAGACATACCGATAGCTACATGTATCGAAGATTAACAGGTAAACTTTACGAAGCAATATTTAGTAACACCAGTCTACCTAAAGGTCAACGAAGCCTATTAAATTCAAATATGAATGCCTTAGTTGGTTTTGAATTTAATACCAACTCTCCGTTTAGAGAACATTTCAAAGGTGATATCTTGGTATCCGTTTCAAGTGAAAGAGAAGTAATAGTTAACGTTTCTGAGCTACAACCTAGAAACCAAATAAAATATAGTCAAATAACGGCACAATCAGAGTTATTATTGTATGTATACAGTAGTAATATGATACTCAACACTCCTGTTTTTGATGCGTATTTTTCTATTCAAATTGATCGAAATGCTGTACTTCAACCCGAAATTATTTGGACCAGCCCTACGGTACCAGAAGGTCATTTTATATTAGTTGTAGCTAAATTAATGTATTATACCAACAATAAATTTACTGGTAAAAATTATATCAACACTAAGGAATTAAGTCCAGCCAAAGTTCTATATGCAAATGCGAATTAGTACAATTTAGTGATTTGAAACAAATCTTTTGATAATTTTCTTTTAAGAAATATAGATTGTTTTATAGTACAATTTGTTCCTATATTTGCAGGCATTGTTTTTGATAGAGAAATAATCAATAAATTTGGGGTCGACTGGTTTTGACAGCGAGTGGAATTGAACAGTAAGCACGTCGAGCATTGAATTTTGGCTCGTAAATATCAATTTTCAAAAAACATAAACGGCGAAGGAAACTACGCTCTTGCTGCATAATCTGAATTATAGTAAGATTAGCCACGCTCCTACTAGGTAGGAAAGCAGGATTCACCTCGAAAGCTTTGGTTTGTGGCGGTCGATAAAGGTGAATCGTAAAAACGAACCTAAGAACAGTAAAGCTTCGGAGCTGTTACAAAAACTTAAGAAGATAAGCATTTTGTGGCTGTTTCTGGCCTTGCAAAATGACGAAAACTCAATCAGGAAATAAGCGTGTAGAAAGCTCTTTGATTGCTTGTTTGGACCCGAGTTCGATTCTCGGCGGCTCCACAAAAAATTAACCCTCGAAAATTAGTTTTCGAGGGTTAATTTTTTCAATTCTATTGGTCATCATCCGAGCCAATAATCAATTCACTAAATACTTTTTTGATTACTTTAATGCCATCGGTAGTAACAATTTCTACTAATAATATTTCATTAGTAGTACCAATATCGATTCTGGCTTCAGAGGCATTGATTTCTTTTTTATCATAAAGCAAAGAACCTTTGATATTATATATTTTAACACTTGACATAGTTGCTTCACCACTATCAATAATTAAATCGCTTTTTTGGTGATAAATCAATACATTATTTGCATTAAATGAACTGACAGTATTAGTAGCTAATGCATTACTTTGATACACTAAATCAAATCGATTTTCAAATGAACCTGGGTCTGAAGTAAAAGTATAAGGAGCTGCTGATAAATTATTGCATGTCCCCATCACATTATCTCTCAAGTAAATATTTTGAGCGCCACCGCTAAACAATCCGTCTACTTGATCAATTGTTATGGTGTAGGTTCCTGCTGTTGTTACTTTATAACTCAATGGCACATCATCATTAGTAGTGAATGCTGGTCGACCTTGTATTGTATAATCTGCATTATTGATAACAGAATCCAATCCGATTAAACCATCATTAATATCTTTGGCATCTATTCCTTCATCTACTCCTAAAGTAGCAGCATCCGAATAACCAATCAATGCTTGAGAATATAGACCTGCCGTATTTGTTAAAGTAAGCCAAATTCGACTAGCATTCGACACTAAACTTTGAGCATTTGATTTAAAAAATTGATTGTGATTATCTATCACTCTCATTGAATTATTGAAAACAACTTGAGTTGCATTGGCTTTAGCTTGCACAATAAATCCTTGTCCAACTTGAATAATTCCATTAGGGTTTGTACCTTCTCCACTTGAAGTATATCCAATTTTACTTATTGCCCAATATGATTTATTTGTACTTGCATTTGTTTTTCTCCAGAAATATAGTGGTCCTTCAATATTATTGACATTTCCATCAATAAATCGATCAATGCTAATGGTTGAAGGATATGGATTTCCAATTAAGTTATATCTTTTAGTTGCATCGGTACTATCATTATTTAAAGCTACAGTAATGGTTCCATTATTAGGTATTCCTGTGAATTGTCCTGTCCAAATTGTTGGAGTTAAAGGATGGTTATTTGGTAGACGAATTAGGTAACCAGCTCCTAGATCAAAATTTGTTGTTGAAGGAGACACTATTGATGTATAATAATTATTAGGTGTACTATAAGTATAAAATCTTGAAGTAGGAGCCACTAAGGTATAAGGTGAAAAAGTTAATAAATTTTGACTCGATACTGGAGAAGACCATAAAATATAATCCAAACGTTTTAACAGTCCAGTATCTCTTTTAACAGTAATTGGCGTTGTATTGGCAACATTACCCAATTGAATTAAATTGGAATTACTTTGCAATACTAAAGAGGTAGCTGCGGCAGTTGTTAAAGTATTTGTTACAGTTAAATTTTTTCCAGAATCAACTGTTAATGTACCTGTTCCATTAATGGTAATACTATTGGCTACAGCATCATTAGCCTGAATTTCAACTACTTTTCCAGTTCCAATTAGAACATCCGAGTCGGAGGCAGGAATTATGCCGTCGGACCAGTTACCTGGTACATTCCATAACGTATTGATGGTGCCTGTCCAACTCTTCAATCCCTCAATTGTTACCGATAATTCTATTGGTGAACCGCAATCTCCAGTTACAACAGCATAGTAGGTACCATGTCCTACCGCAGGTGAAATTAAACCAATACCAATAAGTCCAACTTGTCCAGAACTAGTATACCAACTAACTATTGCATTTGTCCCTACTACATTGGAAGCTGCAATAGTAGTGGTTGCATTACCTGTAAGCTGTGTTACAGCCGGGGTAAGAGCTCCTATTCCAACAGGTGTATTCACTTGAATTGTTGCCACAGTACTATATGCAGAAGAACATGAACCACTAGATACCGCCGCTCTATAATAAAGGGTCGATGATAAATCAGTTATAATTAAAGTAGTTGATGTATTTGCAATATCTATAGTATTAGCAGTAAAATTGCTTGAGGTTGAGGATTGCCATTTTGCTACATCGCCCGTATTTCCACTTAATGTCAGCGTTGTACTATTGGTTGTTGAGCATAAAGTGGTTCCTCCAGTAACGGTTCCACCCACCGATATTGGATTTACTGTCATAGTAATAGCATTAGATACAGTTGGTGAACCTGATAAGCATGGTGTTGCATTGGAGGTCATCACTACTGTTATTACATCATTATTTGAAATCGATGCAGATGTATATGTAACGCTATTGGATCCTACATTACTTCCATTCAATTTCCATTGATAGGATGGTGTTGTACCGCCATTAATTGGAGTCGCTGTAAAAGTAACACTAGACCCAATACAAATTGCTGTTGCGCTTGCTCCAATACTTACACTAGCTGGTAAATTAGGATTAACTGTTATGGTTCCAGTAGCATTTACGGTTCCGCAACCACCTGTTAAAGGTATGCTGTAATTGAAAGTTCCTGATTCTGTTGGCGTACCACTAATAGTTATAGTATTACTTGCCCATGCAGCCGTTACTCCTGTTGGTAAACCTGCAGCGGTTCCTATTCCTGTAGCACCTGTGGTAGTATAGGTAATAGCGGTAAGCGCTGTACTGATACATACTGTTGGCGAACTTGATGCTGCACTTACTGTATTGGCTGGTGTTATTGTGATCGTTCCTGTTGCTTTAACTGTTCCACAACCTCCTGATAATGGGATGCTGTAATTGAAGGTTCCTGATGCCGTTGGCGTACCACTAATAGTTATAATATTAGTTGCCCATGCAGCCGTTACTCCTGTTGGTAAACCTGTAGCGGTTCCTATTCC
>CAIWKX010000108.1 GCA_903913315.1 uncultured Bacteroidota bacterium
CCAGAAGAAAGGATTTGTTTTTTTCTAGCGATGATCGTGTTATCAGTTCCTGAAGCAGCTTCTTTTACAGTTTGTGTTTGTCTTGAACCCATAAACCAACTCATAAAATCAACATCTGAATCTAAAGCTACTTGTTGCACTGGTAGGTTTACTACATTTATAATGGTCGTTGCAGTAGCGGCAGTTGCTGTTGCTTTTGTTTGACCGAACATCCCAACACTTGTCAACATGAATAAAACAAAAAGAATTACGATTGTTTTAGTGTTTGAAGTTGAAATATTTTGAGTCGTTGTGTTCATATCAGTTGTTTATTTTACTGATACAAATCTACTATGGGAATACCCTCAACGAAAACATTTCCGATAACTAACCCAGAAAGTCGTTATACAAACAACGCTTTGTTTTTAATCTGAAAAAGATGTTTTTTATCCGACGGGGTTGGAAGATGTAGGTCTTAGGTGGTAGGATTTAGGTGGGAGGTTGGAGGTGGGAGGTGGTAGGTGGGAGGTGGGAGGTGGCTTCGAGAACATTTCGAGAACCTCAATGTGACACCTCAGCCACCGGGAGCAGTTTTCAGTTTTCAGTGCTATATTCAAGCAAAGCGGATTTGTTTTTTATTCAAAGAACTTCATTATGTTTTGAAAATATAGGATGACAAAACCAAACTTGACCTCTTTTGTTTCTTTTGTGTTACAATAAAACTCTGTACCAACCTTTGTGCAACTTTGTGTACCCAAAAACTAACTATCATTCCAACGAAGGTGGGAACAAAAAAAACCAGCTACAAGAAATTCCTGCAGCTGGCTTACTCAACAATTATTTACCAATTTTTATTTTCTAATTAATGATTCTTTTAGTTGCTTTTAATCCTTCAGTAGTGGTTACTTCTACCAACAATACTTCGTTAGTAGTCCCTACATTCACTTTAGTTTCGGAGGCGTTGATGTCTTTTTTCTCTAACAATAATCGACCTCTGATATCAAAAATTCTTAGGGATGCCATTGTTGCCGTTCCTGTGTTAATCACTACTTCGTTTTGATGGTGGTATACGATAATAGCACTTGCACTAAAGTTAGTCGTAGTTGTATTTAACAAACTATTTAAATACACTACTTCAAATCGGTCATAGTACTCACCAGCATCGGTAGCAAAAGTAAATGCACCAGTGCTTACATTATGATAAGAACCATCTGAATTGTCTTTGATATATACGGTTTGACCATTTGCAAAGATACCGTCTACATGGTCGATTGCAAAAGTATAGTTACCCGCTGTAGTCACTTTATAATTCAATGGCACAACATCTGAAGCATCAAATGGAGTTGGTCGCCCTTGGATTACATAATTACCCGCACCAATTTTAGTATTCAATCCAATCACACCGTCATAGTTAAGGAATTTACTATCAAAATCATCCGCTCCTAAAGTTGCATTTGAAAAGTAACCCACTATTGTTTGTGAGAATTGAGTTCCTGTTCCTGTCAAATTCAACCAGATTCTGTGTGCTTCTGTTGGCGCAGTGACTGTCGCTACAGTTGTTGATTTAAAGAACTGGCCTGAATTGTCAATAATTCTTTGTCCGTTATTGAATTGCATACTTGTAGCAGCGGCTTTGGCTTCTACGATAAACCCTTGTCCTGTTTGAATGACTCCTGCTGGATTGTCGACAAAAGCTTCTCCGTTACTTCCAAAAGTTTGTGAAGCGGTATTCCAAGTACAATAGGATGGATTAGAAGATCCATTTGTTTTTCTCCAGAAATACATAGTAGCTTCAATATTTGCGGCATTGTCTGCTGCAATTTGAGCGATACTAATTGGAGATGGATAAGGATTACCTACAAGATTATAGCGTTGTCCTGCCGCAATATTGTTTAAGGTTACTGTTTTAGTTCCGTTATTTGGAACTCCCATAAAATAGCCTGTCCAAACGTTTGGTGTTAGCGGATGATTGTAAGGCAAACGAATCAAATATCCTGATCCTACCGCAAAATTGGTTGAAGAAGGTGAAACGACTGAATTGTATAAATTCGTACTGGTGTTATACGTATAAAAACGAACGGTTGGGCTAATACTAGTCAAAGGTGAAAAGGCTAGTAATTGTTGCTCGGCCACTGGAGAGGACCACATGGTATAATCCAAACGTTTTAATGGGTTGCTGTTTCGTTTTACAACAATGCTTCCTGTATTAATAGCACTCGCATCCGATTGGTATAAATTAGCATTGTTCTCTAAAGTAAAATAACTTCCAGAATCAACGGTGATAGCCCCATTCGTACTCACATTAAAACCAGAAGCTACAGAAACACTGGCATTATTGGTAACCGTGATCGAACACGCATTAAAGTCGGAGCCTATGATATAATTTCCTGTAAAAATTACAGACGAAGCACTGGTTGGATCTCCATTATCCCATGAAGTACCATCCCAAGTAGTAGTACTGATGGAAACGGTTGAAGAAGTCCCTAAGGAAACAGAACATCCATTATCAACTGAAACTAAATTCAAAGTTTGAGTAGAAGTCGCTCCATAGACAATGATGGAAGTCGTTCCTCCTGTTAGTGTTGCTGTAGTGTCAGCATCGCTATTCAAGTGATAGGTAATTGTTGCTCCAGAAGTACCTGTCACAATAAATTCAACATCACTACCATTGCAAGAAATAGGACCTGTAGTAGTACTAATCGTTGCGGTGGCAGTTGGTGTTACTGACATCGAAATCGTATTGGAAGTAGCAGGCGAACCTGTTACACATGGACTGGCATTACTAGTCATGATCACGCTCACTACGTCAGCATCTACTAACGAGGTGGTAGTAAAAGTTGCCCCTACTTCGCCTGATACGTTAGTGGCATTCACTTGCCATTGGTACGTTGGTGCAGTACCTTCATTGGTTGGCGTTGCGGTAAAGGTTACGCTAGTTCCAGCACAAATTATTGTATCGGTTGCATCAATACTAACACTTGCCGGCAAATTAGTATTTACGGTCATGGTGATTCCATTAGAAGTTGCAGGTGAATTGGTTGCACAAGGACCGGCATAGCTGGTCATTACTACAGTAACCACATCACTGTCGGCTAAAGTTGTTGTTGTAAAAGTATTGTTAGTTTCTCCCGAAACATCGGTTCCGTTAATTTGCCATTGGTAACCTGGTTCAGAACCACCATTGGTTGGTGTAGTTGTAAAC
>CAIWKX010000109.1 GCA_903913315.1 uncultured Bacteroidota bacterium
AAGGAGAACCAACAATAGTACTCGGACTTCCGCTAATGGTTACAGTATTTCCTGCAACAGTAGCGGTTACTCCAGTAGGTAAACCAGTTATGGTAGCCCCTGTTGCGGTACCTCCAAAAGTATACGTAATAGGCGTTATCGCTGAGTTGATACAGACCGTTTGTGCTGAAGTGGCTGTAGCAGAAGTTAATGCTAGTGTCGCTAATGGATTAACAGTAATAGTTCCCGTTAAAGAAGGAGTACCACAATTTCCTCCCGTCGTAGTAACGGTATAAGTAAAAGGAGAACCAACAGAAGTGCTTGGACTTCCGCTAATAGTAACCGTTGTTCCTGCAACAGCAGCCGTTACTCCAGTAGGCAATCCTGTTACGGTAGCTCCCGTAGCGGTACCACCAAAAGTATAGGTGATTGGCGTAATCACTGAATTAATACAAAGTGTTTGTGTTGAAGTAGCTGCAGCAGAAGTTAAGGCTAGCGTAGCTAATGGACTTACAACCACTTGTATTAATTGATAAGGTCTACAAGTTGGATCTGCAGGTGCTGGATTAGCAATTGCATAAACATAATATGTACCTACCGTATTGGGTAAAGAACCTGCACTACCTAAAACTGGTGCATCATAAGTCGCGACATTGGTAGTTGGAGTAACATTTCCAAGAAGAATTCCACCAGTGTACATCGCATTCCCAGCTTGAGCTGTAGTAAAATAAACATAGGAAATTGTATTAGCACCTATAGCTGATGTTGAAACAGAAAAAGGTGTTGGATCAGCGCCAATACATAATGTTTGATTAGTGGACGGAGTTGTAATTGTAGGACACGCTAAAGCTGTACAAGTAAATGAGGCTGGTATAAAACAAGTTCCAGCACCTCCAACAGGAGTCAGAGTAATAGTAACACTTTCACCCGAGGTCAATCCAGAAACTGAATAAGTAGTTACATTTCCAATAGAACCAACATTAACAATTGGATTAGCTCCCACTTGATAAGAAACGGTATAGTCTGTGGTTCCAACCAAAGCAGTCCAATTGAATTGAACTGATGTTACAGTTGCAGCACCACAAGTAATTACTGGAGGGATATTATTTGAATAAATCAAATGAAAAGACCTAGTTTCAACACAATGTTGTCCTGACCAATTATCTTGAATCGCAGCCCAAATAACCTCTCCATTAACTCCAGGATAGGTAGTTAAATTTGCAATTGGGTTACTTAAACTTTGGGCATTAGCTAAAGTGTGATAATAGCTAATACTATAATCTGTAGCAGCAGAACCATTAAGAATTATAGGAGTATTTGATGACAAATTAAAAGTCGATCCCGTACATACTGTTAAATCAGGAGGATTAGCAATAGGCATGGCTGGTAAATATTCTAATTTCATACAAGCTGTTTGCGGACAAGTATAACCAGCTGGAATAGCTGTAACGCAATACGTTCCCGGTTGAGTGGCTGTAAAACAAGAAGTTGTTCCTGGTAAAGCAACACCATTTAAAGTCCAGCTATGTGTAACTGTATTTGGTAAACCAGTACAAATTTGAACTGGTGTTCCAGGACAAGGCGCTGTATGATTAGCTACTAATTGATCATTAGGCAGCGTAAATGCACCTGTACTAAAACTATTTTGTTGTAAAAATACAGCGGAATCGTATTCATTATCACTAACATTAGCAATAACTAATTTTATATGATAGGTTTGTCCACATTGTAAAGTTGCTATAGCAGCAATAACAGAAGTAAAGCCATCATACTGAATGGTAGGATTTGCGAGTGGTGTCGTACCATCTCCATTATTAACATAATAAGAAGAATTTGTAGTAGTATTAACGGTATCAATAGAAATTGGAGTTGCAGTTCCAGGAACCACGGCAATATTTGCAGCTCCACCAGTATAAGGGCCTACTATTCCAGGACCACTGATAAAAAATCCAAATACATCATTAAAGCCAGTATCAACCCATTCTAAATATTCTTCAGATGCAAAAACAAAATTAAAACTTAAACTTGTACCTTGCGGAATAAAATCAAATTCTAATGAGGCTTTATCTTTAACCTGAGTTGCTGTCAAACTTGCCAAAGCTGCCAAATCAGCATCACCTGTTTGTGGATTTGCTGGCATTTGTGATGCGCTACCTGTATTATTTGGTCCAACTGCTATTTGTGCATTTCCAGTAGTCAACAACACACCCGAAGTGATCCCAATGTTAGTTGTATTTCCATTAGAAAAATAAGCAACTTGATCACTAATTGTGGTAGCTCCTGCAGCAGTCCCATTGAATTTAATATTAGTAGCTGTTACTCCCGCACCAAGTAAAACGTTTTGCACTAATTGAGCAGGTGTTTGTGTAGTGTTATTTACAATCAACTGACCGTGAATAATATTAACCGAAACAAAAGTTAAAAAAAGTAATAGTTTTTTCATTTTTTAATAGATAAAACAAACATAATTTTCTCATTATACAACGCAGAAAATGTTAATTAATTGTTTAAAAACCCAAATATAAACCATCTCGCAAAAAAGTTTGTTAAATTTGTCAAAAATTAAGCAAATTATAATGAAAATCAATATAAAAGAAACCCAAAACCCTACTATTCTGAAATTTGAATTCCCTGATTTTATAACTCAAAATGAGAGTTTCGAATATAAAAATATTGATGAAGCTAAAAACTCTCCTTTAGCGCAACAACTGTTCTATTTACCCTTTGTAAAAACGGTATATATCTCAGGAAATTTTATTGCTATTGAACGTTTCAGTATCGTAGATTGGAACGATGTTAAAGACGCTGTTGCAGAACAGATAGAAGACTATGTAAAAAATGGTGGTACCATAATTATTGAAGATATTCTAAGACCTAAAAAAGCAGCCTTAACTGTCTATGGTGAGACTACTCCTAATCCGTCAACGCTAAAATTTGTAGTGAGCAGACGATTGACAAAAACAGCTTTTGAATTTAAGAATATTGATGAAACTACTCCTTCTCCATTGGCAAAAGAACTTTTTCAATTCCCTTATGTGAAAGAAGTTTTTATAGACGAGAATTATATTTCAGTGACAAAATATGATGTGGTAACATGGGAAGAAATCACTTTAGAAGTGCGCACTTTTATCAGACAATTTATTGAAAATGGGGGCACTGTTATTGATGAAACACATGTTGTAGAAGATGCAAAACAAGAGAAACAACAAATCAAGAACTTCGATACCCTAGATACAACCTCGCAGCAAATAATCAATATTCTGGAAGAATATGTAAAGCCAGCGGTGGCAGCCGATGGCGGGAATATTCTTTTTGATTCTTATGATGCAACCGAAAAGCGAGTAAAAGTGATCCTTCAAGGGTCATGTAATGGTTGCCCATCCTCTACTTTTACCCTTAAAAATGGAATCGAAAACATGCTAAAAGACATGCTAAAAGACAATGATATTATTGTAGAAGCATTGAACGCATAACTAGTTAAAATACATTCATTTATCCTATTGAGGATTAACCTACGTTATTTTTATAAACCAATAACCAAACCACTCATGAAAAAAATTAAAGTAATTGCTTCACTCCTATTTCTTTCACTCTTTTTTGTGCATTGTAAATCTGATAATAAAATTGTTGATTTTAAAAAATTAACCGATAGTTATTTTGACGAAAAAAATGCACTTAATCCATTAGACGCCACGGTAAATGGTCAAAAGGAATACAACGACCAATTGGTTTTTGAAATGACGGATTCTTATAGAAAAAAAGAAGCTGATTTTTTCGATAAATACCAAGCGGAACTTGCTACAATCGATAAAGAAAAACTATCCACAGAAGAATTAAATAGTTATGAAATTATCAAATGGGAAATCGAAGTAGGTAAAGAAGTCTTAAAACAACCTACTAATCTAATGCCTATTCACCAGTTTTGGGGCACCCATTTAACGATGTCACAATTTGCGAGTGGTTCAGCGGCACAACCTTTCAAAACGGAAAAAGACTACAGAAACTTTCTGAAAAGAATGGATTTATATGCGGTTTGGATAGACTCTGCTATGGTGTATATGAAAAAAGGAATGGCAAAAGGATTGGTCTTACCTAAATCCTTAACGATAAAAGTAATCCCACAATTCGAAGAAATTGTAACTTCAAAAGTAGAAGACAATTTGTTTTATTCTACCCTAAAAACATTCCCGGCTAGTTTTACAGAAGCACAAAAAAGTAGTTTGACTAAAGAATATACTACAACCATCCAAGAGAAGTTAATGCCACAATACCAAAAGATGATTGCGTTCCTTAAAGGGGAATACCTACCGGCTTCAAGAAGCACGAGTGGTATTGGTAGCATTCCAAATGGAAAAGAAATGTATAGGGCTTATGTAAAACAATGGACAACTACCAACAAAACGCCGGAAGAAATTCATGAGATTGGTTTAAAAGAAGTGGCACGATTGAATGCCGAAATGGAAAAAGTGAAAGAGCAAGTGGGCTTTAAAGGGACCTTAAAAGAATTTCTTAATGACGTTAGAAACAAAAAGGAGCTAAAACCATTCACCAAACCAGAAGAAGTATTGGCTCATTTCCAAAAGATTTATGAAACCATAAAACCAAATGTAGACAAACTATTCTCACTGCAACCTAAAACCAAATTTGAGATTAGAAGAACCGAATCTTTCCGAGAAAAAACAGCTAGTGCGGAATATATCCAAGGGGCTGTGGATGGATCTCGACCAGGAATATTTTATGTACCCATACCCAATGCCAAAGAATATAATGTGCTAGAAGATGAAGATTTATTCTTGCATGAGGCCATTCCAGGGCATCATTTTCAAATGTCATTACAGCAAGAAAATACTAGCTTACCTAACTTTAGACGATACAATTGGTTTGGAGCCTACGGTGAAGGTTGGGCTTTATACACTGAAAGTTTAGGAAAAGAATTGGGCTTATACAAAGACCCATATCAGTATTTAGGGATGTTGAATGATGAAATTCACAGAGCAATTCGTTTGGTGGTGGATACTGGTATTCACTCTAAAGGATGGACACGCGAACAAGCTATTCACTATTCATTAGATAATGAAGCCGAAAGTGAAGCGAGTATTACCTCAGAAGTGGAACGCTATATGGCAATTCCAGGGCAAGCGTTATCGTATAAAATTGGGCAATTGAAAATTATTGAATTGCGACATAAAGCAGAAAAAGAGTTAGGATCTAAATTTGATATTAGAAAATTCCATGCTAAAGTATTAGAGTCGGGAGTGATGCCACTCGCTTTGCTAGAAAAGAAAATTGAGGATTGGATTCAAACTGCCAAATAATTTAAAAGGTCTTTCGTAATGAAAGACCTTTTTTTAAGTGGTTGCTTCAGCTGAAGGCTTGATGCTTATCGGTTTGCCATCAATGTCATAGAATTGATAACGGTATTTTAATTTGCCATTTAATTCTTCTATATCTACATGCATTTGGTAGAAACCATTATTCCATTCTACAATAATGTCAAAATAATAATCCCCTACTCCAAAACTTGAGGGCAAATTGCTAACATAGACCAGTTTCTTAGACTTTAGATTTAAGGTACTGGTTTCTATATTATTGTATGCACCCACATCTTCATTGTCAAAAGTTCTACCCATGTATTTGTATTCTTTTGCTTTTTTCTTTTGCTTGCCTTCTTTGGGGTCGTTGTAGATATCTTTAACCGAAAAAATCACATCCTTAAGAGAGAACTTACCCGCATTGACCAAAGAGAACTTTAATTGATGAATGTACATCATTCGTTGGTTCTTTTTTCGGGGTTTGTCGTCGTCGGATATATCGGCGCCTTCGCCCAAATCAGTGTCTTTGATTTCAACAATAGGAATGTTTTGTTCGATGAGTTGCGGAGAAACATGTTGTTTTGATACTTCTGGAGCGTCATGGGTAACGGGAGCCTGCTCTTTGGTTTCTTTTATTTCATCGTTTAGTATATCAATTTTCTTGTTGGCAATATTTATTTCGGTTTCACTTTTAACATCCAAATCGTTGTTATTGCTCGATTTGTACAATGAGAAAAGTGCACCTGTAATTAAAACAAATCCAATAAACGCCAATATAAGTGCTGTCATAGAAGAATTCTTTTTCATTCCCATAAATTGGTTACGATAGAGATTGAGATAGTTTTACAAAAATATAGATTCATAGTAAATATATTTCTTTTGTAAAAAATAGTTCTTAACATAGAAATGAACTGATTTTTTGTTTTCAGGTTTTAAGTTGGGGAGCACGGAGTTATTTACCCACGAAGAACACAAAGGCACTTGACTTAGATTGGGTGCACAAAAGTTGACACAAAGTATCACTAAGTTTTTTTTTAACACAAAAGGCACAAAAGATTTTAAATCATTTTATTTAAGACGTAGTACCGAGAAGAACACTATGGTACTTCGCTTGGATAAAGTGTGGAACCCAAATTGTTGCCAACTTATCACTAAATATCCTCTCCCAAGCCTTCTCCGAAGGAGAGGGAGAGTGTGCATGAAGGGATTATGAGGTCATTCTATTTATTTAGGAATGAAAGTTCCACGTTTGCTGTGTCAATTCGACTCAGGAGAAATCTCAATTGGGGTTTATTAAGTAGTTTGTTTATAGTTTTTTGTTCATAGGCTTGGGTTTTACAATAAACGGTGGTATTTTAGTGTTGTTTATCGGTGTTTTATGTCTAAATAACGATGGTTCACTCCCGAACGTCGATGGTTGAGCCCCGAACGTCGATGGTTCATCCCCGAACGACGATGGTTCACTCCCGAACGACGATGGTTCACTCCCGAACGTCGATGGTTCATCCCCGAACGTCGATGGTTGAGCCCCGAACGACGATGGTTCACTCCCGAACGTCGATGGTTCATCCCCGAACGTCGATGGTTGAGCCCCGAACGACGAAGGTTGTGCCCCGAACGAAGATGGTTCATCGAGGGACGTCGATGGTTGAGAATGTCCAAAAAACTATGTGAACTCCAATAGTGCTGATTAAAAATATTAAAAAATTACCATCCTCCTTCTTCATGCCGCGAGTGGGCGTCTTCCATCCTTGGGAGTGCGTCTTACTGTAAAAACTTTTTGAATATTATACAAAATACAAACGGAATGCAACAGAAATTATAAAATAATAAATAATTAAAAGCTAATTTTGCTTAATTTTCTATAAATTCACAAACCAAAAATTTTAATTACTTCGTTTAATAGCCATGAATATTCAACAATTTTATGAATTTTGCCTTTCTAAAAAAGGAGTCACAGAGCATTTCCCTTTTGATGAGGATACTTTGGTTTTTAAAGTTGGCGGTAAGATGTTTTGTCTTTCTTCTTTGAAAGGATGGGAAAAAGGAACCCCCTCGTTAAACTTAAAATGCGATCCTGAAAGAGCCGAAGAGCTTCGAGCGGAGTATGAATCTGTGCATCCTGGCTGGCACATGAGCAAGACGCATTGGAACACGGTAGATTTTAATGGTGATGTTTCTAATAAAATGATGTGCGAGTTAATCAATCATTCTTATGATTTGGTTTTCAAAAGTTTGTCTAAAAAATTACAAGCAGAAGTACTTAACGGATAGTTTTATTGTTGTTCTAATTTTTTTATAGTGTCACGCCATTCGTGTAAACTGGCTATCATTAGCAGTAATTTGACAATTACCCAAAATATAACCATGATAGTAACTATAATAATGGTGGTCGAGAAAAAGGAAATCAATCCGAATCCCACAAAAAATAGAATCATACAAAACAGCACAACAAAAAGAGCTATTTTTTTATGAGTTAACCCTGCCGTGAGCAGCAAATGATGTAAATGTGACTTATCTGCTTTAAAAGGAGAGTTGCCTTCTTTTATTCTTCCGACATAAACGCGCAAGGAATCCAAAACTGGGATGGAAAAAAAGGCGACTAAAATTAGGAAACCATAGGCATAACCATAGTCTTTGTTGACTTGTTGGTTTTCCATAAATTGTATTCCTAAAGTAACCAAAATAAATCCTAAGAAAAGGGAGCCTGCATCGCCCATAAATATCTTTTTCTTAGACAAATTGAATTTTAGAAAGCCAATAATTGCTCCAATAAAGATGACACTAATCTTTCCTAAAAAATAATTGTTGTAAAAAATAGAAGCAATTAAAAACATTGTGAATCCCAATAGCGATAATCCGCCCACCAAGCCATCAACACCATCCATGAGATTAAATGCATTGACCACACCTGTAATTACTAGAATAGTTAGGGCATATTGCATCCAAGTTGAAATTTCATAGATGCCCAATAAGCCAAAAAGTGAGGTAATTCGTGTTCCAGAAAAGGCAATAATAAAAGATAAAATCAATTGGACGATTAATTTATATTTTGCGCTTATATCTGTTTTGTCATCAATGACACCTACCACCAGAAGGGTGAGACCAGAAGTTAAAATAGGCAAATATTCTTTTATTATTATTAGTTTATTTCCAGAAACAATCAAGACTAATAGTGTAGTGATGGCAATCGATATTCCTCCCACCAAAGGAACCGGAGTGGCATGAACTTTTCGGTAATTGGGTTTGTCAACCAAATTAACTTTAATGGCAATATTTTTAATAATAGGAATAAAAATAAGTGCCAAAACTAGTGCTAATGACCCTATAAAAAGAAATTCTATACTATTTTTCATAATGATTATCTTTTGGAGTAAAACAATTCAGTGTTTTTTAAATGGGCAATATGATAATCTATTAAAAGGTCATTATCAAGCTTTTGAATATCACTATAAACACTGTTTTTTTTGTCGGTTTGCAAGGCTTCTTTTATTAATAATGCATATTGATTTGAAATTGCATCCCAAGTATATCGCCGTAAAGCAATTGATTTCATTTCTTTACTCAATGCTTTTAATTTAGTTTCAGAAGTGGCTTTCAATTTTTTGATTAATTGATCTGTGGTTGAAAAATAAAGAGCTTTATGTTCTGTAGTTGTTTTATTATACGACACATTAAACGAGATAATTGGGAGACCAAGATACATTGCTTCCACCAAAGAAGGATTAGTTCCTCCTGCAGAATGCCCATGAATGTATAAAGCGGCATTTCCTCTGATTAAATCAATTTCTCTTTGGTTATAAATAGGGTCATACAAATGAATGTTTGGAATGTTACTGTATTTTTCCTTTAATGCTAAACCATATTCGCTATTTTTCCAATTTCCCACCAAAACTAATGTCTTGCTTGGCAGTTCTTGGAATGCTTCCAATACTAAATGTACATTATTTTCAGGTTCAATTCGGCAAACTTTTACAGCATAGTCTTGCGATAAGAAAGGATAATTGATACAATCGTTTAAAGTTGGATTTACTTCTAGTGTATGATCGGCGCCGTATTCAATAACTCGGCTTAAGGTTTGATATCTTAATGCTGTATAGTCTTGAATGCTCTCATTGTCGGAAATATCTATATGTGAAAACCGCACGGCTATTTTTTCTGCCCACCATAAATATAGTTTGGCGAATAAAGGCCACTTATCTCTTTTCCATTCAATACCATCAATTGAAATAATTATCTTTTTATTGGTAAAAAGTCGAACCAAAGGCAGAATCCATGCACCTGCTACTCCTAGAATTAAAAGCACCTCGTTTTTTCTTAAAGCCTTTAGAATTGAAATGGTATCGTAGGGAATACTTTGAACACCATTTGCTTCAAGATTAATATATTCTAATTTCGCTCCTTTATAAGTTTCTATTTGTTCTTCTTTAGTATATTTCTTTTTAGAACAATACACAGTGAAATCATACGTATCAGACAAGTGAGTTACCAAATGTTCTGCAAGAGTTTCAAATCCGCCGTATTTTGCGGGTAAACCTACGGTTCCAATAATCGCTACTTTATTTTTTTTCATTACTATAACTATTTAATAAGTGTATGCCAAAAATTATGCTGAAAACATAAACAACTGTAAAACAATATACTATATAAATGTTACGATTTATAAAATTCCAATATTTGGAAATAATACATTATTTGGAAATGATTCTAGTTGATTCATTCTCAAAATAATCTTCTCCAAAAAACTTGCTTTTTTCAATGGCATCTTTGCTCATTTTGGCATACAAAGTTGTGTTTGTAAGCAGATCATTAATTCTTTGTGATAGCAATTCAATGTTTTTACTGTCAATTAAAAAGCCATTTTTACCCTCTTCAATAAGTTCGACCACACCACCAACTGGCGGAACGATGGCAGGTAAGCCGTAAGCCATACCTTCTAAGATAGTAAGTCCAAAAGTTTCCACCCATTGATTAACATCAGAAAGATTTAGCAAAATACTAGCTTCTTTATAAAATTGATGGGTATCTTTTTGAGTTGGATATACCATAAAATTGTGAGGTAAAACTGCCTCTATGAAGAATTCGTCAATTTCATTTTGCTTTGCATTCACAACTAATTTAAAAAGGAACTTCGAATTTATTTGTGCTAATTTTAAAAATTCATTTACGCCTTTATACGCTTTTAATGAACAAATCATCAAAACAATTTTGGTGTCTTTATCTGTATGTAAATTTTGCTGGGCAGTTGTTGTAAAGTTTTTTTCTAAAACATTATACAACACATTTGTTTTTTTGTGCATTGATTCTTGTTCAGCCAGAAAATGGGAGACATAAACCACTTCTGTTGCCGACCATTTTACAATTCCGAATAAAAAATTCTTTAATATTTTGGGTTTAACGGAAGTTTCATGAATATGATAAATCACTTTACAACCTCTAATTCTTCCTACTATACCGGCACCAAAAGGCAAAACGGTATTGATATACAGTACATCCGATTTTTTTAAAAAGAAAAGTAATTTTAATCCTAACAATAACTGACTTATCGTTAAAAATAGTAGACGGATTATAGGATTTTTTGCAAAACGATACCAATAAAAATGATTATTTACTTTTGGAATATCAGACAAAAAGCCTTCTCTACCACTACAAGTATATAAGTGAGTTTCAATGTTTTTTTTAGTCCAACCCTTCAGCAATTGCATCAAAACTTTTGGGCTACCACTATAATCATTTAATAAATGTACGGCTACTACTCTCATAATTACAATTGATTGTAAATGGTTTTTAAATGTTCTCCACGACTATTCCAAGTAAAATTTTCTTGAAAATGTTTTCGGGCTGCGCTACTCATTTTCTGCAGTAATTCTCTATCAGAATATAAGATTCTTAACGCTTCTTTTAATTCTAAAATGGTAGTATTGTAATCCACTTGTGCCACTGCAAAGCCACATTTGGCATTGATGAATTCTCCTGGACCTTCATTGTCTAGACAAACTACGGGTAATCCGAAAGACATTGCTTCAGCAACGACCATTCCGGCGCCTTCGTGGGATGGAAATAGAAAAACAGATGATTTTTCATAAAGTTTCATCAGTTCTTTTCGGTCTATCCATTCGATAATTTCTACCTGATTTTCTACTTTGTTCTCGGCGATAATTTTTTGGTAGAAATCTTTTTCAGGACCTGTTCCCACAAGGGTTAATTTGCAGTTTTCTTTTTCAATTTCCGATAGATTTTCCAAAAATTTTATAAAAGAAAGTAGTGTTAAATCAAAACCTTTAAGTGGAACAAAGCGCCCAACACTAATTAAGTGAAAGTTTTCCTTTTCATGTAAGATATTGGTAAAAAAATCTTCGGTGGCAACGGAGGGTTGAATTGAAAAAGATTTATTTTTTAGCTTTAACATTTTCTCAACTCCCGAATTCATACAAAAAATATGGTCGGCTTTTTTCACCGTTTTTCGTAAAGCATAAGAAGATATCCAAAAAGCTTTTTTAATCATCCAAGTGGCCCTGTCTTTTAGATAATATTGAAGAGCGTATGGTTTTAAATATTGTGCTGGGATGATTGGATGATGTCCAATAGGCCCCCAAACCATTGGTTTTCCCAATTTCCAAAGATAACTTGGGGTCCAATCGTTATGAAAATTAACATTGTGAGCAATATCAAAAGTTAAGTCTTGTTTTTTTATAAAAGAAACTATCCCTTTTTGCCAAAGTGTGTAATATAACATGGCGCCACGACTTCCTTTTTTCCAAAATCTCATCCAATAAGGCAAATCAAAATACAAATAGGTGATGTTGCGGTAAACTTCATCAGGATTTTGATGCATAAATCTCTCTATCGCATCGCGATTATTCTCTCTTGTGATTGCTATCACTTTATTGAAACGTGCAATTTGATATACAAAATTCCAACCCATACCGTCTTCTGAACCTTTGAATGGATTTACAGCATAACATGTCGCTAAAATAGTTTTATTACTCATTAGTTCTCGATTTTAGTAGTTTGGCAGGAACACCACCAATGATTGAATTTTCGGAAAATGATTTTGTGACTACACTTCCGGCTGCTATAATGCTGCCATTGCCAATTGACACTCCATCAAGGATAGTTACTTTACTTCCAATCCAACAATTTTTTCCAATTTTTATTCCTTTTCTAGAAACACCTTGGTGACGGATAGAAAGGTTTATATTTTCATAATTATGATTCTCAGGATGACAACTTAAATATTGCCCAACGATGCATTCATCGCCAATTTCTAATCCTCCGGCCCCACCTAAATAAGCAAATTCTCCAACTCCAACGTTATTTCCAATAACAATTTTATCTCCAATATCATTTAATGACGTCGAAACAATGACGCGGCTAAAAGCACCAATCGAAACATTATTCCCAAATTGGATTCCGTTTTTACTTAAAGCAGAAACATAGACTTGGTTGCCTAAACGAAGAAATTTTCCCCAATTTATTTTAGAAATATTAAAGAAGGAAACTCCTTTTCCAAGCATCAATCCTTTTGGTTTTCTAATAAGGAAAAGAACTTTCAAACCGCGAAATAAGTACCCTATTTGTATCCAAATAAATTGAAGTAAAGCACCTGAATTCAAAGCTTCATCAAACTTAAAATTTGGATTTCGAAGTTGAATTATTTTTTGAACGATGGATTTCATTAGGCTAAATTTACTGTTTTAATGATTTGATTTAAAGTTGTTTCTAAATCAATATTATTAATTGGCATATAAACAGAAGTACTGCTTTTGGATTGTAAGGATTGGAACAATTGTGTGTAATCTTTTGTTAAACTCTCAATAGTTTCTTTACTTAATTCTTTTTTTCGATTCAAAATAATACTAGCATCTGCAAAAAGAAAGAAATTGAATTTTGGTTTTAATAATAAATTATATCCAAATCTTGAAATATTTTTGGGTAAAACAATATTACTTCGTTTACTATCATTGATAAAATCAAAATAATAACGATCATAAATCACTACATGCCCTCTAAGTATATGTTTGAAATAAATAACAAACTGTCCGAAGAGATAATCACAATAATAATAAGTGAATCGCAATAATGATGAAAGAAAACTGCTGTTCTTTCCTTGTCTTGGAAGAGTTGAAATAGTATCTTGATGGGCTTTTACTTTCCCTTTTGACCATACACTTAAAATAGGTAAAACAGAAGGGCGATGTCGTAAAACAACGACAGGTTTTCTTAATTGTTTTTCTATTCTATAGGCAATATTTTCTATTACTGTTGATTTTCCTGCTCCGTCAACCCCACTAAAGGTGACTATAAATCCGTTACTTTTTTTACTATTTTTCATAGTGTCTAAACAATAGTTCAAAGTGTTTTTTAAATAGTGAAACCCTTTATTACTTTTATACTGATTGATGAAATACAGTAATGAAAATTTATTTTTTGTGCTATCTTTAAAATAATCTGCTATAGTCAAATCGATTCCTTCAAGGGAATTGGTTATTGCTTCTTCATAAACTAAATATTTTGATGGGATTTTTGCGCCGTTAAGAATATAAAACATCACAACATATCGAGCAGTATCAATATTTGAAGCATTTTTTACTCCATAAATATTGGTGAAATTGGTAGCAATCACTTTTTTGGCATCCAAAATTTCAAGATTTCTTCGCTTCAATTGCCAGATTAAATCAATAGATAGAATATTGGCATCATTAGTAAAGACTTGAAGCGTATTCATAAACGATCTTTTGCACGTTGTAATCTTTGTCACTAAAGAATGTCTCTTTAGCACTTGCATAATTGTGCCATTCATTTTTTTATCAATTACCAAATCAATATCAGAGTTCAAACTTAATTTTTCTGGATACCCATTTTGGAATTTTAGTGCAGCATATTCCTGATTTTGAATCGCATCAAAAAGATCCATAATCACTAATTCTCTTGAAGTATGTTCTTCTAAAAGAAAAGTATTTAATGCTTCATTCCAAACTTGCAATAGCCATTCTATTTGTATGTGCCATTTGGGTTGGGAAGCATACACTTTCAAATAATGCATGCAGTTGATGAGTAAATACCATTTTAAATAGTTATTTAATTCAACTAAATCATAATTAAATAGTTCTTTAGAAAATTCATCTTTGCTATATTGAATGATATCAGAATAAATTTCTTTCCAACATTTGCGGTCAACTAAAATATCATTTTGAATAATAAAATGAAAATAATCAAAAGCTTTTGGTTTGTCGGAACTGGCTAATTCCCAATCATAGATGGATAGTTTTCCGTTGTTTTCAAACATATTCCATTGGGTAAAATCTCCTTGAGATAGTGAAAGGTCTACCAATTCGTCTGAAGGAATAGAATTTAGTATTGTATGTATTTTGCGAATGATATTTTTTGGAATTCTTTTGTCAGTAATTGTTTCGAATTCACTTTTTAAATTAGTGAATAAAGCCCAATCACTTACTTTGATGATTTGTTTTTCAATAGTATTCATTTCAATTAAAGATTTTAAATGACTAGAAGTAATTTTTTTCAATCGATTTCCCTTATTTGATATGTCTGTTAATTGAATTACTTCATTTGAAATTTTTGTTGTTTTGGGAATGAAAAAAGAAGTAGGAATTGCGTTTACTTTTTCTAACATTTCATGCTCATGCGTGATTAATTTTTTAGCATTTGATGTAGTTGCGATTTTATAAAAGGAATTATTAGCATACAAAATGGCTTTATTGTTTGGACCAACAGTTCCAGTGAAGAGCGCCCAATCAGTATTAACATCAAAAAGGGGATCTCCGCTATTTGAAACGAAATAAGTTTTCTTTTTGAAGGCTATTTTTTGAAGTTTTAATAGAAAAACTAATTTTATGAGGGAAGCAAAAAGAAAAGCTCTTTTACTACCCACATTATAAAATTTTAGAAATAAAGGATTATTGCCGTTAGCATTCCATATCCAACGAGGCGTTCCATCATTATTATTAATTGAAAGCATAGAAACGGCAATATCATTTTGATTTTCTTTTTTTACGGCAACTGAATATCCAATTTTATTAAAAATATTTTCCATTGTACAAAGTTTGTTACAATAGTATTGTTCAAAATCATGCCAAAGCACTAAAACACTTAATAATAGTAAGTTATATTTTAGGAAAAGTTTTAAATATTCCAAATATTGGAAATAAATTGTTTTTTGGAAACGAATTAGGCAAAAGCTTCGGGTCTTTTTTTCTTCAAATGAAGTCGCTGAATCGGCGTAATATGTGTCCTATTTTTGAAAGAAACCGAAAAGATTATCAGTTGATAGAACATAATTCCATAATTACTTTCTCCAAATATTCCAAATTCAGTAAACGAATTGATAAGCACGGGAATAAGTATCCCAATAAGCATTAATTTGGTTTCTTTGTTTTCTGTAAAAAAGGCTTTTAAGGTAAAATAGACTTGAAAAAGAGCAATTGTTAAGCCTATGAATCCTAAATTCATCAAAACTTGCATAAAAGTATTGTGCGTCATTTTCCCAGGGTAAGTATGCACACTTTGAAAGAAATCTTTGTAATCGATTCGCATATAACCAAAACCCAATAATGGTTCTCTTGGCAGACCTTCTGTAATTAAAGCATGCCAAAAAGGTAATCTTCCGGTTAGGGTTAATATTTCATCCATTCTTTTTTGGTCACCTCCTTTAAGAATCATTTGATTGATTGCAAAAGGCATTACCATTAAAACACCACCTATAATTGCTAGTTTTAAACCTTGTCTTTTTGTTTGATTAATATGGAAAAAGATGATTAACAATACCCCAATTAACGACGATCGTGACCCTGTCATAAATAAAGAATAGAAAATAACTAGAATTTTTAAAATAGTCCACACTTTATTCTTGAATCGATACAAATCAAATATTAAACAAGCCACTCCAACTCCGGCTAACATTCCCAATTCATTAGGATTCATGATTGTTCCGCCAAGTCGTGCCTCTTCACCACCATTTGTCATTCTAAAAAATACTCCAGGATTTACCCATAGACCAATGGCAAAAATAAGTTGTAAAATAAATACAGTATTTCCGAGTAAATGGTATAATCGAATATTATGACCGGGATAAAAAGTGTCTAAAATTTTCAAACTTTTGATAAAGAAATAGGCGAAAACAAAACTTTGGAACGTCATAAACCATTGTAAAGCACTAAATCCAGGATCGGTGCTCCACATGAAAGACATTAAACCTAAAAACAGATATATAATATAGAATATTGGAGAAAAAGAGTTCTTATACCCCATCGTGTTTACCGCTCCGTGATTAATAATCTTTTTGTAGATTACGATAGAAGAAATCATTACCCCCATTCTTCCTACAATCTTAATCCCTCTAGTGATATTTACGTTCTCGCTCCAAGTAAAAAAACAGGCCACCATCAAAAAGAGAATGATAAACAAGTAATTGTTTATTTTCTTTAAGAATACCTCATTTTTTTCTGTTACTGTAAAGTCCATTATACGTTGTAAAGTTTGGTATTAAACTCTTCGGTTATTTTTTTCCAGTTAAAATTTTCTTTTACCATTTTAACTGCGTTGTGTCGAATATCGATAAAATCATCTTGGTTCTTCCAAATCATTGCAAATTTTGCCATGGATTTGTACAATTCTTTACTGTCTTGATTATAAATGGATTCACCAGATTGATATTCGTTAATTAAATCACCAATATTGGTGGCATCAGTAACTATGCAAGGTTTGCCATAACTTGCAGCTTCAATAACTGAAGTTGGTAATCCTTCATTTCTTGACGGGTGAACAAATACGTCCATTTGGCGTAATAAATTTTCTTTTTCAATGCCAAATTTTCCGCCAAATAGCATCACATTTTCGCTTAACTCATTTTCAATAATCATTTTATTTAATTTCGCTTTTTCATTACTATCTCCAACAATCCACAATTGCGAATTTGGGTGTTTTTTTAGTAATTTTTTAAAAGCTACTATCAATGTGTCTAATCCTTTTGTATAAATATCTAAACGTCCAATGAAGCCAAAAACAATAGTTTCATTTTTTGTTTTTTCACAAGTAATTTCATTAGTATTTTCAAACCCATAAGGGACTAACATTGCTTTTTCGTTGGGAAATATATTTTTTAAGCCAACAGTTTCGCTTTTACCAATACAATGAATTTTGGATGCATTTTGGAGTAACCTTTTTTCAAATAATGAAAAATAAACTTTTTTAGACCAAAGGCTTCTTTCCATTGCAATTGTATTATAGGCACCATGAGGAGTAAAAACAAAAGGAAGATTGTGTTTGTGAAGTAATTTTCCAATAGATGAAAAAACAGGGACCCATCCGCCATGAATATGAAAAATAGCTTTGTTTTTTTTCTCAATCATTGCTGCTTCCATGTCTATCGGAATTCCAAAAGGATTTATTTTTTTTATGAACAAGCGAGTTTCAAAATTACGTTCACCGTAATTGTTGTTTTTATCTTTTGCAATGCCCCAAACAGCAATTTTTTCACCAAATTTAACCTGTTTGGTTGCCAATTGGTAAACTACTTTATTTACGCCATTCATCCTTTCCGGATTGGCTTTGCCTAATACTATGTGAATTATTTCCATAATATAAATTGATTTTTTCTCAATTGATTTTGCCAATATAAAATCATGAGAATTTGGTTGATAATAAGACCAGCTACTGCTCCATAAAGCCCTGAATATTTTAATAAAAAATGGAATGTAAGTAAGGAAGAAACAAAAGAAATCAAATAACCAATAAAGAATATTTTGTTTAATACCATCACGCGAACAGCAATACGAACAGGATAACTTAAAAAGATAAAGAAGTATAAAACGGCAATAATTTTAACGACATAAGCAT
Source organism: uncultured Bacteroidota bacterium (assembly GCA_903913315.1). Classification (GTDB taxonomy): domain Bacteria; phylum Bacteroidota; class Bacteroidia; order Flavobacteriales; family Flavobacteriaceae; genus Flavobacterium. The sequence continues at coordinate 18,150 of CAIWKX010000109.1, forward strand.
AACTTTCATATTTAGTTCCACCAGCGAGAACAATAATTTGTCTTGAGAATATAAATAAGACACAAAGCAATAAACCAAATAGTAGTGCGCCATAAGCGGTTATTTCTAGTAAGTATTTCTTTGCTTTAGCTACATTTTCATTATATAAAACAGCCACTTTTGGTAAGAAATAATTTTCAACGGTTTGAAGAACAATATTTATTATCCCGAAAAAGGATTGTACTAAACGCAAAGCGCCAAGAGCTTCAATTCCTAAATACACACCAGAAATTAAAACAAAGAAATTACTTGAACACCATTGTAAAACCGCCACACTAAATAACCACTTTCCTTGTGTAATATGATCTTGCAAAAACAGTTTCCAAGAAATAGGATTTTCATAATTTTTAATAATAAAATAAAGTCCCGGAATAGAAGAAATACTATTTGCCAACCCTACTACTAATAGCGTATTGAATAAGGTTATTTCATTTTTTAAAATATAAAAAGCAATTGAAATTAAAACAAGAAATACAATATCTATGATTACTACAGTGACAATGTTTGCAAGACCTAAAAAAATCTTTCTAAAAAAATCTTGAAGTAAATAACCAACAATAAAACAAATAATAGCATTAGATTGAAAACAATAGATGTTTTCATTTGGTAAAAAAAGGACCAGCAGCTTCACTAAGAACATGAATAAAGATAGTAAAGCCACCAGTCCGAGGAATAAAGACACATAATATTCCTTTCTTTTTGAAATTTTTGAAATTGAAACTTGAAATGGTTGGATAATAAGGGCATTTGTTATGCTCATAACCAAATAAGTAAATAATACTATGGTAGAAAATAAACCAAAGTTTTTTATATCTAATTTTTGTGCTAAAAAAAGTGTCAGTAAAAAATTTGTTCCACTAAATATCGCTTGATCAACAAGAACCAAGAGCGAAGGTGAAAGCAATATTTTTTTTATGAAACTCATTATTATTTATTTTGTTTTCTTATATATTTCGTCCAAACTTTTTTGATTTCATTAAAAACACTAGGATTATATCCTGCTTTGTTTAATACAAACCAAACATTTGGAAGATGGTATTCGTCTTTTAGTAATTCGATAGCAATAATGCTTTTCTCTGCTGTTTTTCTGCTATCTAAAACCATTAAGTTTTGTGATGCAATACTCATAAATAGTAATCCAAGTCCATCTTCATTTACGCTTTGATTATTAATTAAACACAAATCATAATCTTTTAATTTGGCTTTAATCTCATCTTGAAAAACAGTTTTTGTATTACTTAAAAACTTGATATCGGCATAATTTATATAATCATTTGTTGAAATTACTCCGTCCATTCCCCCTGTTACATCCACTACCATAACTTTTCTGCCTTGAGCCACAAAAGCTTTAGCTAAATTGACAGAATGAAATAAATGTTCTTTAGATTTATCATAAGAGCTGACTACAATAATGCTTTGTTTTTGAATCATTCCTTTAAGTTCCATTTGAATAGCTTCTTTCAAGAAATTATCCATAATGCTTTCATTTTTTTTAATAAAAGGAGTAGAAAAGGCAATTGGAACTGTGCTGTTTTTTTCAATTGTATAAGAATCATTAACTTTTGCTTTGGCAATATGAACAACATATATTAAAATGATAGAACCCATTAGTCCAAGAAAAGCAGCCACCACAATTATAATTCCTCGTATCGGTGAAACAGGATCTTTTGAAATCTCGGCTGGTGATATAATTTTGTGAAAAGCAATTTTTGCTGCTCTGGCAATTTCTGCTTCGATTCGTTTCTCGTTTAAGAAATTATGATTTTTTTCATACATATTAAATTCTCTGTTCAAGATATTTAACATTTTTTCTTTTTCTGGCAAACCAATAAATACTTTTTCTGATTGGGTAATATCATTTGACAAATCATCATATTTAACTTGCAGATTTTTTTCCGTATTTCTTATACTTTCAATTTGATAATCTGTCAGGTCTTTTATTTTTTGGTCAATTATTTTCACTTTCTCATGTTCTGGTGTATAAGTAAGCAACAAATCTTTTTTATCCGATTGTAACTTTTTCATGTTTTTTACCATTTCAGTTGAAAGTAAATCGGTAAAGGCTTCAAAGTTAGCCGCCAAATCGAGGTAATTGTTTTTTCCAGAAGCGATGTATTTATTTAAATCTTTAATCGCATCTAGATTCATTTTCATGTTTGTCTGCTGAATTTTTAATTGCGATATCTTTCTTAAATCAGTTTCTGTTTCTTGAGTTACATTGATAATATTTCTATCGTCACGATAATTTTGAATGTTTTCTTCTGAATTGGTAAGTTTTTTATCGGCAGTATCAATTTCTTTATTTAGAAAATCTACTGTAACATTTGCTGCTCTATATTTACCTTCGATATAATCTTTGATATACATTTCGGCTAATTTATTTACAAATAGAGCCGCTTTTTCTGGAACTGCACTTTTTAAATTAATTCTAATTACTGGAACATCTTTATCAACTGGAACAATGTCTAAATCTTTATTGATTTTTGCCATCAATTTTTCTTTACTTAAAAATTCAAATTCATAAGTATCAATAATTTTGGCATGTTTTTTTGATTTAATGAATTCATCATTCAAAGTGATTAAAAACTTAGCACCATCAATTGCAATTGGTTTTCCAATAGTCCCTTTGATACCAGTTTTTCCTTCTGGTTTTATCAAAGTAAACTGAGTTTTTGAGGTTACTTTTAAACGGTAACGATTATCATAAGCTTTGTCAGTTTGAAAAGTACCTTCAATATGCAAAGGAGAATTATTAAATAATTCTGAAGATCGCATACCCCCTTTTCTATATATCTCAATACCAAAAGGTAACTGATTTAGAGTGTTTTCAATTAAAGTCGAAGATTTTAAAACTTCAATTTCGGTCGCAATTTTATTGGCAGAAGCAAAAACGTCTAAATCTTTAAATAAATTGGCTCCCGGAACTCCTTCATGAACATCAGCAAGTCTTAATTTTGCTGTACTTTCATACATTGGGGTAACATAATTTAGATATTTTTTCGCAAATAAAATAGAGAGGACAACAACCAATATTACAATTGGTAATCCTCTAAAGAGTGGTTTGAGTAATCTTATATTTTCGTTCATCTTACTAATTTTTTAAAACAATTTCATAAGAATTGCTGCAGCACTGACTGTTGTAGTAAACGGAATAATTATAGATATTCGCTTGTCAAATTCTTTGTTCTTTTTGGAAGGAACAATAACAATATCGCCTGGGTGAAGTAGAATGTTTGTGTTTAAAATATCGGTTGATTTAGTTAAATCAATATTCGTTATTTTTACATTTTCACCTTCTTGGCGAATAATTTTGACAGCTCTCAAATTAGCGTATTCAGCAAAACCACCTGTTTTACTAATAATTTCGAACAAGTTATTTCTGTCTTTATCTACTTGAATAGTAATGGGATTTCTAACCTCTCCAAGAATAGTAATTTCTTTGTTGAGTACTTTTACATCAACAATGGGAGTTACTAACCATTTTGTCATTTCTTTTTTTATTTCTTCTTTAAGTTCTATGATGGTTTTACCTACAACATTTTTAGTTCCTATCCTAGGAACTTCAATATTTCCATTGATATCTACTAATAGCCATTTTCCATAAACCTCATTAGAATTATAAATTCCATAAACCGAACCAACACTCAAGTTATCTTCTCCCCAAACAGATATCGAGATTTTGTCGTCTTTTCTTATTTTATACTGATAATTTACATCATAAGAAAATACGGCTTTATCCATTGGTCCGGTTGTGTTTTCTATTAAATTGTATGTTTTGCAAGATGTGAATAGCAAAACAATTGCTAGTGTTTTTAAAATTGTTTTCATGTTCTTAGGTATTGTGTGTCTTGTGTGTCTTGTGTCTGAGTCTTATTTTTAAAAGACCCCGAGTATTTTTTGTATGAAATTTGGATTTGATTTTCGGAGTTGCTCTTTAACTTTAATTATTTTGTCGATAACTTGTGTCATTTTATCGCAAACATTATTGTCTTTTATTACATAATCAAATGCACCATATTTAAGTGCATCTACTGCAGTTTTAATATTTTCTTGTCCAGAAACCATTACAACATAAATATTATGATTATATCGTTTTATCTTTTTTAAAACTTCAAATCCTGTAATATCTTCCATGTTATGATCTAAGAAAATAATGTCAGGACTTTGATTTAAATTGATCAAACAATCGTTTCCATTACTGTAATAAGTAATGTCGCTATAATTCATGTTTTTTAAATATTGTTGGTAAACATTTGCACAAAAGATGTCATCGTCTACTATAAAAAATTTGAATTGATTTTCCATTTTAAATAAATTATTTTCAAATGGATCTACCAAAGTCACGCCAATTAAATAATTGACTAATAATCAGTATTTTATGTTTTTGGTGGAAAATAATTTTTTTCCAAAATTTGGAAAAAAATCCAATTGTGAAGATTTGTTATTGTTTTATTTCGTTCTCTTTTAAAAGCAAAACTACTTTTTCTAAAGTAAATTTGATTGTGGAAAATAAGAGAATTATCTGTTCTTTATCGTTCGTTTCTTTGGATACTTTTTCAAGAAGTTTAACATCATCTACAATTGATAAAATACCCATTCCTTCAACACTAGGTTTAATTTTGTGGATTAATCTACTTACTTCTTGAAAATCGTTTAAAGGAATTGCTTTTTCTACTTTTTCAATTGTTTCAATTGTTTGGTCGATAAAAACAGTAATCATTTTTTGAACAAATTCTTGATTTCCCCTACTTAAATTGTTTAAAGAACTCAAGTTGTATAACCAATTATTTTCAGAAGCATGATTAAGTAAAGTAGATTTGTCATTTTCACGATGAAGAAGTTTTGCAATGGTTTCAAGCAAAATAGTTTCATCAAATGGTTTTGTGACATAATCATCCATTCCTGCTTTTCTACATTTTTCAATTTCAGTTTTAAAAGCATTAGCGGTAAGGGCTATTATAGGAGTTTTAATATTTAATTTATTTCGTATAACCTTTGTAGCTTCAATTCCATCCATTTCAGGCATTTGAATATCCATAAGAATGATGTCAAATTTATTTGCTTTAAGAATTTCTACTGCTTCTAATCCATTTTCTGCTTCTACAACTTTGCAGTTAAAATATTGCAACGAATTTTGAGCAACCATTCTATTTAAGTCATTGTCTTCTACCAACAATATTCTGGCACCATCAATATTTGTAAGTTCTTTGTCTGAAAGAGCAGTTTTAATATTCTCTTGATTTCCTTTTTCGAATGTTAAATAAATGTAGATTTTGGTACCAATGTTTTTTTCGCTTTCAACTTCTATTCGACCATTCATTAAATTTACTAATTCTTTAGTAATAGCCATTCCTAAACCGGTTCCTCCAAATTTTCGAGTTATTTTTTTGTCTTCTTGAGAGAATTTTTTAAAAATAGTATCGATAAACTTTTTATCCATTCCTATTCCTGTATCGAATATAGAAATACATATTTCTTCCGAATTTATTTCTTCTGAAATTAAATTACAGTTGACATTTATTTCTCCTTTTTGGGTAAATTTGAGTGAGTTTCCAATAAGATTAAATAATATTTGCTCAATTCTTAAGGGATCTCCTTTTAATACTTTTGAAATATTAGAATCGTAATTAATAATTAAATCGATACTTTTTTGTTCCGCCTTTGGTTGTAAAACGGTTACCACATTTTTAATTGAGTTTTCAATAATAAAAGCTTCATCATTTATAGACATTTCTCCAGCTTCAATTTTTGAAATATCCAAAATGTTATTTATAATGGCCAATAAATGTTTGGAAGCAATAGAACTATTTTCAATATATTTTTTTTGTAAATCAGTAAGCTCTTGTTTTTCAAGTTCTCTTAAAAAACCAATTATTGCATTAAGTGGAGTTCTTATTTCGTGGCTCATATTAGCAAGAAATGCTTCTTTGGCTTTGGAGGCTTCTTCTGCTTTTATTTTTTCATTTTCTAAATCAATTTCAAGTTGTTTTTGATCAGTAATGTCAAGATGAATTCCGATAGTTCCAACTAAATTTCCTTGGTCATCAAAGTTAGGTGCTCCACTAATTGCCCACCATTTTAGTTCACCACGTTTGTTTTTTACAGGAATTTGATAAACATCGGAAACACCTAGTTTTCTAACAACATTTTTGGTTTTCATTATTTCAAAATTCTCGCCAAAAATGAATACTTCCGCTGGGTTCTTACCGATTAGTTCATTGGTCTCATATCCAGAAATGTCAGAAAAACTTTGATTAGCAAATTGAATAATTTCATTATTGTCAACCTCTATCAAACCTAAATTCATATTGGCAATAATGTTTCTGTATTTTTCTTCTTGATATTTTAAATTATTTTCTGCTTTTTTTCTTTTAGAAATATCTTGAATAAAGGCGCAAAAGAAGATACTTTTCCCCTGTTTTACTGGAATTATTGACATTTCAATAGGAAACTCATCACCGGTTTTATTTATGCCAATAACTTCAATTTGTTTGTTTAAAACTAATTCTTGCCCAGGTTTAATAAAGTGTTTGATTTCTATTTCAGTGGCTTCAGTATTTTCTTCAGAAAACATAGTGTCGATTAATTTTTTTCCAAAAACATCTTCTCTTTTCCATCCAAAAATTTTCTCTGCACTATCATTCCAAAAAGTAATTAATCCGTTTTTATCAATTGTTAAAATGGCATTTAAAGCAGAATTCATGATTAAGCGATTTCGCTCTTCACTTTGTTCTAATAAAGTCTGTATGTTTATTCTTTGGGTAACATCAGTGTATTTCCATAAATTCCCTTTATATTCATTATTTATAAAAATTGGAATAAAATCTTGTTCCAAATATCGACCATCAATCGTTTCTAAAAGAGAGTTAGTAACGACTTTCCTTTTTTTAATATATCTATCAGCATCGTTTGAAAATTTAGTGGGAGAAACAAATATATTTTTATATTCTTCAGTTAATAGAGAACAATCAAGTCCTACCATATCATCTGTGTTTGACTTAATATTTAAAATTTCACAATATAATTGATTAATATATAATATTTTTCTATTTTCATCTTCCACTTTAATTCCTGATGGAAGATTGGCTAATAATGTTTTTAAAAGTTCGACGGTTCTAGAAAGATTGTTTTCAAATTCCTTTCTTTTTTCAATTTGTTTATTTAAATATTTTGATATAAACAATAAATCATCAACATCGTCATCATGTTTTATTTCATCAAATCCATCTTCAAGAACCTCTAAACTATCATACAAATTAGCAATGGATTGTTTTTTTAATTCAAATTCAGTTTTTAAACTTTCATTAATTTGATTGTATTCAATTTCACTTTCTTGAAAGGCATGATTCATCAATTCTTTATCTCTTTCAAATGACAAATAGGAATCGTTTACAGCTTGAATAAATTCTTTAAACAATTGTTTTTCAATGCATTCTGGCGCTAAGTATTTACTTATTTGTCGTTTTAAAAGTTTGTGAAATGACATATTAAACTAGTTCATTAATGCAAGTTATGGTCATAGTTTGGTTATGAAGCTCACAATTTTGCATTGGTTTTAGTGGTGAAATTTCTCCGTAGGAATAAAATCCAGTCAACATCGTTTTGTTTCCAAACACTTCTGAAACGGCTTCCACTTCTTCTTCAATTCTATTGTTTAAAATAATTTTTCTTCCAACGCAACTTATCAAAAGTGCCAATTTTTGCTCGGTACTGTTCATTTTTAAACAAGTGTTGGCAGCATCACTTGCAGCGTCAATTAAACGATCAAAATTTGCTTTCATAAATCGAACTTTACTTCCCTCAGGAATATCACCTGCAAAAGTCATAGATTGATTATTTTCATCAATTGAAAGAATGGTTCTAACAATAGTTTCTTGGTTATCGTCTAGTTTTATAGATAATGGGAATAGTAATGCAGAACCAGGAAGTTCAGCGGCATATTTTCCTAAATAATTTTTATATAAATCTAATGCGTTTTTATTGTCAATTTCAAAAAGAACATTGTCTTTTGATTTTGTTACCAATCGTTCTAGTCCAAAACTTTCCCAGCCTCCAATAGAACCGTGAGATAAAACTAGTTTATCCCCATAAAAGCCTATAGCAACTATTTCTCCAGAACTTGGAACCGAATTTAATCCGACAAATGTTTTTTCAAAATTTGTTCCATCTCCCGCCAATCCACCTGTTATTAATGTGCCATTTGGTTTGATAGAATTCATGCCTTTAACTAATTCGCTTCCATTAACCTTTCCTCCATCTGAAAGAACAAAAACCATTTTTAAGTTGTCTTGCGATAAATTGTTGATTAATGATTTCCCAGCCTCAAAACTCGATGAAAACTTGTCAATATTAACTTTTGAGGTTGCAATTGTTGAACTAGCAAATTCAATTGCAACTAGAGAAATGGTATCATCTAATACTTCTACATCATATATCTCACCAGCAGATGAACAAATTGCTATTTGAGCATTTGGAAACTTGTCTTTTATTTTTTCAAAGGACTCTTTTTTAGACACTAATTCGCTTGAACCAAATCCAAGGACTAAATGAGCATTATCAAAATTCAAATTTTCTTCATTCTTTTCTTTAATGAAGTTTTCTGTTTTATATAACAATGAAGCTACTTTCATAATAATTATTTTTCTTTAAATAATGTAGAATAATTTCAGAAGTATATTCTTTTAAAGTTTTTTCATCCGATAAAAAGAAATTTGTATCATTTATGTTTGAAAAGGTTAAATCATCACTGAGAATTTCTTTTCCATCACACATTACACAGGCTAAATCAACAATAGATTTTAGCTCCCGAATATTCCCAGGGAAAGGATATTTCATTAGTTTGTCTTTTGCCTCTTTTGATATTGAAATAGATTTCATTTTGTTTTCTTTTACAAACAAATCCATAAAATATTTTGCTAATAAAAGTTTGTCGTTTCCTCTATCTCTCAAAGGAGGTAATTCAATTGGTAAACCAATTATTCTATAATATAAATCTTCACGAAAATTACCTTTTTTTACTTCTTGAGCTAAATCTTTATGAGTAGCAATTATTAATCGGGCATTGAATTTTATTCGTTCTTTTCCGCCAACGCGAGTAACTTCTCTTTCTTGTAAAACGCGTAATAGCTTACTTTGCAAATTCAAATCCAATTCGGCAATTTCATCAAGAAAAATAGTTCCACCATCTGCTTGTTCAAATCGACCAATTCTTTTGTTATCAGCTCCTGTGAAAGAGCCTTTTTCGTGACCAAAAAACTCACTTTCAACTAATTCTTTTGGAATAGCTGCCATGTTAACGGCAACAAAAGGTTTGTTTTTTTTGTCTGAATTATAATGAATTGCTTTGGCTACAACTTCTTTTCCTGTTCCGGTTTCACCGGTTATTGAAACATTAATATTAGTATTAATGGCCTTGTTAATTTTATTAAAAACATTTTTTATTGCCTCACTTTGACCTACAATAGTATTTTCAAAGCTAAATTTTTGTTCTAACTGCTCTGTGAGTTCTTCAACTTTATTAACCAACTGAAGGTTTTCTCTAATTTTAATTATTGAATTCCAAAGAATATCTTTCGTGTGAGAGTTTTTAACAATATAATCACGTGCTCCTGATTTAAGAAAATCAACAGCTACTTCTATATCGTCTTGACCACTTATTATTATTATGGGTATTGAATTATTAGTTTCTTGAATTTTTTTTAGGAGTTTATCTCCTGTAATATCAGGCAATCCAAAATCTAAACTAATTATGTCTGGTTTTAGGTATAAATTTTCTAAACATTCTTTTCCTGTTTTAAAAAGATATATTTCATAGTCAGGATTTAACTTTAAATGATACCTCAAAGTTTCTCCAAAAAAAGGATCGTCTTCTATTATAAAAATTTTTAATAATTTCATATTTGGGACTTTAAAGATTACTAAATTATAAAAATAAGTAATACAAAAATGTTTTTTTCCAAAAAATGGAAATTAAATTTTAGTATGTAAGTAATTGAAATAGAAAATTAGGCATTACTTTTGCAAAAGAAAAAGAATAAAAATTCAAAATAACTGTCATGATTGATAATCTAAAAAAAATATTAAACGAAGACCAAGATCCAAAGGCTATTGAAAAAATTACAGCAAAATTGAATAACCTGTTAATGTCAAATGAAGAAGTCGGATATATTGCAGTTCAAAAAAAACCTGCTGTAACTATTTTCCCAGATAGCATAGTTGTTACGAATAAAAGAATAATTATATGCAAACCAAAAAACCTTGGTTTATCAATGGAGTTTGTTGATTACGATTGGGATGACATAGTTAGTAGTTTTGTAAAAGAAGGTATTTTGGGTGCTGATTTTACTTTTACAACAAAATCTGAATTAACACATACAATTGATTATTTGCCTAAAAACCAGGCTAGAAAATTATATACTTATGCTAAAGAACAATTGGATATTTTGAAAAATGGAACTCCAATTATTACTACAAGTGGAAATTCTTCTTCAATTGATGCTACTCAAGAATTGGATGAAATTGAAGAAATAGATACAGAAGAAGTGATTAATTTTGCTGAGATTATGCCTGTCACTAATTATTCTTCTTCAGATGAAATAAAGGAAGAAGTACCAACAATAACAACAGAAAAAAAATTAAATGAATTATCTCAAGATGAATTATTTGAAAAATTACAGAATTACAAAAAACTACTTGATAACGGTTTGATTCTTCAAGGGGAATATGATAATTATAAGAAAGAAATTTTGAGTAATATGTAATTGATTTCAAATTCTATTTTACGAAGCACATAAATTATTTTATGTGTTTTTTTATTTAGTAAAATCATTTATTTAAGTATTCATCTATAGTAAATTTGAATTTATCGATTATATGCTAGTCTATACTATTTTTTAAAAAATAATATGCAATATTTGGATTAAAATTCAAATCCCTTACAATGAATAAATTATTAAATATCCTATTTGTCGAAGATGATCTCATAGAGGTTATGAAATTTAATAGAGTTTTGAAAGCCTTAGGATTGCATCATAGATTGATTGAAGCCAATAATGGTGAAGAGGCTTTATCTATTTTAAGAGAAAAAGAAATCATCCCTGATATTATATTATTAGATTTAAATATGCCAAAACTTAATGGTATAGGGTTTCTGAAAATTCTAAAAAATGATGAACATTTAAAACAAATTCCTGCCATAATATTTACTACCTCCAACAATCATAGGGACATTATAGAATGTTATAAGATTGGAATTGCTGGATATATTTTAAAACCATTAAAATATGAAGATTGCCAAATAATTGTTAAGAAAACACTTGATTATTGGTCAACAAATGAGTTAATTTAGAAGATATGTATGGAATTGTAAACAAAGCGATTGAAGATTTAGTTGTTGCTAATTTTGGATTGGCGAAATGGGAAGCTATTAGAGATCGAAGTGGTATAGAAGTAGATTTTTTTATAAGCAACGAGGCATATGATGATGAAATAACGTTTAAACTTGCGCTGGCAGTTTCTGAAGAAATGAATATGCCAATGAATGAAGTTTTAATTGCTTTTGGAGAATGGTGGATTATAAAAACGACAAAAGAAAAATATAGTGATTTAATGGAGAGCGGTGGCTCTAATTTGAAAGAGTTCATAACAAATTTACCTATGTTTCATAATAGAGTAACTCTAATTTACCCTAAACTATCTCCCCCTGAATTTAAAGTTACGGATATAACTCCAACTAGTTTAAATCTTCACTATATTTCCACAAGAATTGGATTTCAAGAGTTTGTTAGAGGATTGATTCAAGGGTTGTCAAAAATGTTTGACACTAATGTGTTAATAGAATTGGTTCAATCACGCAATGATGGTTCTAATCACGAGATTTTTAAAATTATTTGGATATAGGGTATGGAGAATTTTAAATTTGAATTTAATTTAGCAGGATTTAATAGGCTTTTCCCTTTTTATATTTTAATTGATAATAATTTTAATATTAAAAGTTTTGGTAAAAGTCTGTTTAAAATTATTCCAGATTTAAAAGAGAATGATTCTTTTTTGGAAGTTTTTTCTATTAAAAGACCTTTTTATGAGAGAATAGATAAGAACACACTTCCTGAACTATATTTGCAATTAGTTATAATTCAATCACAAAGTGATTCCAAGACCATGCTTAGAGGTCAGTTTGAGCCCTATGATAATTATTATCTTTTTGTCGGTTCTCCATGGGTACTTTCTATGGACGATGTAGGAAAAAAGAACTTAAAACTAAATGATTTTGCAATTCACGATTCTTTGATAGATTTATTACATGTATTAAAAACACAAGAAATAAGCAATCAGGATTTGAAAGAACTGTTTCATAAAATTAATGAACAAAAAGAAATTCTTATAAATGATAAAGCTGAAATAAAAAGGCTTTCTTTGGTTGCTAGTGCTAATAAAAATGGAGTTGTATTAACAGATTTAGCTGGTAATTTGTTTTGGACTAATGATGCCTATTTAGAATTGACTGGATATACAAAAGAAGAAGTTGTTGGAAGAAAATTAATAGATTTGTTTATTTGTGGTCAAACAAATAAAATTGATTTTCAAAAAATGGTTGCATCATTTGAAGATGAGAGGACATTTGATTGCGAGGTTTGTCATTCAAAAAAAAATAAAGATAAACTTTGGACAAGGATGAAAGGACAGCCTGTATTGGATTCAAAAGGAAAATTCGTGCAGTATTTTGTTATAATTGAAGACATTACTAAAGAGAAAGAAATTAATGATAAATTAAAAGAGTCGGAGAGTCGACTAGCTTCTTTAATTCTAAATCTTCAAACTGGAATTTTATTAGAAGATGAAAATCGAAAAATTCTCTTGGTGAACCAAAAATTTTGTGATATGTTCAGTTTAGATATCGAGCCTAAAGACATGATTGGTTTTGATTGCTCAAATTCTGCAGAGCAGTCTAAAGGATTTTTTAAGCATAAAGAAAGATTTATTGCAAGAATAGATGAAATATTATCTAAAAAAGAGACGGTAGTACATGAAGAATTAGAATTAGCCGATGGTAGATTTTTTGATAGAATGTATTTCCCAATAATAATTGATGGTAAATATAAAGGGAACTTATGGAGTTATAATGATATTACTTTAAATAAAAATTATAATGAAAGTTTAACCAATGAAAAAGAAAAGTACAGAAGTATAATCGCTAATATGAATATTGGTTTATTAGAAGTTGATAATAATGAGGAAATATTATTGGCAAATCAACGATTTTCTGAAATGAGTGGTTATTCAATTGACTACTTAATAGGGAAAAATGGATCAGATGTATTTTTAAATAATGAAGGCAAACAAACATTATATAAAAAGACAATAAAGAGGAAAGAAGGAAGATCGGATTCTTATGAAGTAACAGTTACAAACAAAGATGGAGAATTAAGGCAGTGGTTAATTAGTGGCGCTCCTAACTACAACTTAAATGGAGAAGTTATTGGTTCAATAGGGATCCACTTAGATATAACAGATCAAAAAAAACAAGAAGAACAGCTCGTGTTATTATCATTAATTGCCGAGAAAAATATAAATGCAGTTATTATTTGTGATAATTCTGGCAAAATGGAATGGGTTAACAAAAGTTTTCTTAATATGTCGGGCTATACATTGGATGAAGTACTAGGGAAAAAACCTGGACATCTTTTGCAAGGAGCTGAAACAAACCCAGAAACAATTAATTACATGGTTGATCAAATTGATAAAGGACTCCCCTTCAATTGTGAAGTTGTTAATTATTCTAAATCGGGAAAAAAATATTGGGTTAGTATTCAAGGTCAAGCTTTATATAGTAAACAGGGTGAGATTTTAAAATATTTTGCTATTGAAGAAGACATTACTAATAAAAAGAAACTAGAGAATCAACGAGAAGAATTATTAAAAAGCTTAGCGAAAAGTAATCGAGAACTTGAAGATTATGCATTAATTGTATCACACGATTTAAAATCCCCATTAAGAAGTATTCATTCATTAGTATCATGGATTAAAGAAGACAATTTAAAAGAATTTGATACTCAAACAAGAGAATACCTATCTATGGTTGAAAATAAAGTTGAAATGATGGATCACTTAATCGAAGGCATTCTCATTTATGCTAAAATAGATAAAGTTGATGTATATAATGAAAAAGTAAATCTTGATGAAATTTTTACTAACATTATTGATATTATACATATTCCTGAAAAAACAAAAGTGTTTAAAAAGAAAAGCTTGCCAACAATAACTGCAGATAGATATAGAATGCAGCAATTATTTCAAAATATCATCAGTAATGCCATAAGTTGTATTGATAAACCAGAGGGAATTGTTGAGATTGATTTTGAAGAGACCAATGAAAATTATATCTTTTCTGTAAAAGATAATGGTTCTGGAATAGCTAAGGAACATCAAGAAAAAATATTCAATATTTTTCAATCCTATAGCAGTGTGAGTAAGTCAACTGGTTTTGGATTATCCATTGTAAATAAAATTATAGAGATTTATGATGGTAGAATATGGTTAGAAAGTGATTTAGGAATTGGAACTACTTTTTATATTGAATTAAAAAAAAATAAAATATAGGAATAATGAGGTCCTTATTAAAAAGACAAATAGCTAAACATTTAAAAAATGGATTGAATCATATGGATCAGTTTTTTGAATCAATTGATAATTCTTATAAAAATTATGAGGATCAAATTGCTATTTTACAACGTGCTATGAAAATTAGCTCTGATGAACTTTATGAGGCAAATCAAAAGCTTAGAGATGAAGCAAATCGATTGAAGGAAGTTAATAAAAACCTTGAGTTTATATTAAACTCTATGAGTTTAGAAAAACAAAAAACAGTCAAAGAAGAAGATTTTAATACTACAGATTATATTAGACAACAAACAATTGAAATTGTAAAAATAAATAGACAAAGAGAAGAGTTACTTAGAAATCTTGAAAAACAGAATCAATCATTAAATGAATATGCACATATTGTTTCCCATGATTTGAAATCACCCTTAAGAAGCATACATACATTAATAACCTTCATTAGAGAAGATAATGATACAGAATTCAATGAAAAAACAATAAAGTATTTTACATTAGTTCAAGAGAAGGTAGAAAAAATGGATCATTTAATTGATGGTATTCTTACTTATTCAAAAATTGACAATATTCAGGTTAGTAAAGAAAAAATAAATTTAAATGATTTAATTAACAATATTAAAGAAATTATTTTCATTCCTTCACATGTTAAGATTAGTATTGAAAAAGAATTGCCAGTGATTCAGTCAGATAAATTTAGAACACAACAACTTTTTCAAAATTTGATAAGTAATGCCATTAATTATAATGATAAACCTAACGGATTGGTGCAAATAGATTTTGAAGAACAGAATAAATATTACATTATTTCAATTAAAGATAATGGAGTTGGAATTGAAGAAGAAAACAAAAAGAAGATATTTCAAATATTTCAATCGTTTAATTCGACAGTAAAATCTACAGGTATAGGTCTTTCGATTGTAAGAAAAATAATAGAAAATTCCAACGAAGAAATCTGGTTAGAAAGTGAAGAAAACATAGGGTCAACATTCTTTTTTACAATACATAAATAATGATGGAAGAACAGCCAAATCTAGATTATATCAATCAATTAGCTTGTGGAAGCGAGTCGATAAAAAATAGACTGATAAACGTTATAAAGGAGGAATTCCCTCAAGAAGTTTTAATGTATAACGAAAATATGGAAAAATTAAATTTAATTGAAGTAGCCGAAAACGTTCATAAAATTAGACATAAAATTGGGTTTCTTGGACTAGAAAAAGCCTATGATTTATCGTATGACTATGAACAGAACTTGAGACAAGGTTCAATTATTTTTAAAGATGATTTTGAAACTGTTCTAAAAAAAATTACTAATTTTATAAATAATTTATAAGCCCCTTTATTATGAAATGTATAATAATCGATGACGAGAAATTTGCTAGAGAGGTTCTATCTGTTATGATTTTGAAATCACCTGAACTTATCTTAATTGAGGAATTTTCAAATGCTATTGATGCTATTAAGTATTTGAATACTAATGATAACAAAGTAGATTTAATATTTTTAGACATTCACATGCCTAATTTTTCTGGGTTTGATTTCATCCAAACTATTAAAAACCCACCGCAAGTAATATTAGTTACTACTGACAAAAATTTTGCATTAGATGCTTTTAATTATGACTGTATTGCAGATTATTTAGTAAAGCCAATTGTTGACGATAGATTCAATAGAGCTATTCAAAGAGTAAAACTAAAAAGAGAACAAATAGTTAATGCATCTAATGAAAATGACTTAGAGGTTAAAGAAATCTATGTAAACATTGATAAAAGATTGATTAAAATCGATTTGTTTTCTATTAATTCAATTCAAGCTAATGGCGATTATATCACTATTAAAACAGAAACTAAAAACTATACGGTTCATACTACTCTTAAAAAGATTGAAGAAAAACTACCTAAGTCAATATTCTTAAAAATTCATCGTTCTCACATTATTAATATTCAGAAGATCATAGATATTCAAGACTCTACAGTATTAATTGGTAAAGACGTTATCCCTGTAAGTAAAAATAATAAAGCAGAATTAATGAAAAATTTAATTCTTTTATAAAAGTAAAAAATACTCTTCCCTAACAATCTTAACTATGTACTACAACAAATAACTTTTCTTGTAGTTCATAGTTTTATTATTAAAACATATTAGTTACTTATTTCACAACAAAAGCAAGTTAATAATAAAGTGTAACACCATCCATTCGCTTATTTATAATAAATAAATTCTTTAAAACAATAATAGGAATTTCTTTCATCGAGTTAAAACGTCCATTTATCTACAGTAAATAGCTATTCAACAATAATAATAATTTGTACCGATATCAAATTTTATATTTGCTGTAATAAATAGTGAGGCTATGATAAATTCAGAACAATTAAATTTAGAATATTCTAATTCGTATGGATTAATTTTTGAAGATCGTTTTTACGTTCATAGAGAAAATGATTTGTCATGTATTAATCTAAATAAAGTAAAGAAAATCAAATTAGTCAAAGGGCGTACATTTAAAATTAATTTTATTACATTTTTCATGTCCTGTTTAATGATTTCCTTTTCGTTTTTATTAGGACATGATCAAATAATTTTTAAATATTTATTTTATTTAGCTTCTTTTGGATTCTTTGTGAGTTCATTCTTATTGAAAAAATACGATTACACTATTATTGTTGTAACTATAGATTATCAACCAATTAAGATTAGTGTGGATGTTGATTTTAAAAATGATGCCAAAGAAATTGTAGCCAAAGTCAATAAAAAACTCATGAAAACAGAAAAATAATGAGGTAGAATTTATATCAAATAGAACAGGGTTTTAAAAACAAAATTGTAAAGAAAATAAATTGTTCTAGAAATAAATAATAAAGCTATGGATAAGAAAACATATATTTACGATACATCAAAAGGATTTTCGTCTTTTATAAAACATTATTATTCTGATAAGATGATGATAGATGTTTGCACTAATAAAAAGAATTTTAATTTTGAAGACATCAAAAATTATGATACTTGTTTCTTCATAGTGAATGACATGGATGATTTTTTTAATCTTATGAAAATATATACTAAAATGAAACATTTTTTTATTGGTTCGCCTAATAAAATTATTGGCGAAAAAATTGAGAATTTGAATTATGAAGGCATTGTTTTTCTTAATTTTAATAACAACAAGTACGAACTATTAGAAACAATCAATTACAATTTAATGCTAAAAGATGTAATATAGTTTCAACTGTAATAGTTTTGAGGAATATAATCATAAAGCAATATTTTACAATGCATATTTAATTCTAACTGACAGCTTCACGGTAAGTGATATTTTGTTGTAGTGATTTGTAAGGGGATTTTCTACATTACTGTCAGTTAGTTTTTTTAGTTCTTACCAAATCTACCATAAGGATTAAAAGATGTAATGGTATAAAAAAAGAGTCTATTTAAGACTCTTTTTTTATTAAACATAACCCTAAACAGATTTTTTTTGCTTCTCAACAAAACCATCCGCTTGCAATTTCAATAACTCCATAGCCCCTTTCTTTTTATAATTGTACAATTCTTTATCGTTTTTGATATCGGCGTACACTTTATCATATATTTCAACATCCGTTTTCTTTTGCAAGTCACTTTGATAACGATTTTGAGCCATTACATTTTTGATGCCCATCTCTACATCTTCCTGTTTGAAATCAAATTCACCTCTAGGAGATAATAATTTGGCTATAATAGGTGAGGTTTCAATTGCTAAAAATAACAACATGATAAAAAAAGAAGGCAACCAAGGTAATTTATCCAAAGCATTAATCCGCGCCATCAATCCATCAAATCCATCAATAATAGGTTGGGTTTCGGAGACTTTTTTATCCAAATCAGCTTGCAGTGTTTTGGCGGTCGCTTCTTTAGCAGCAATGATTTTCGAATTATTTAATTGTATCGAATCCAGTTGTTTGGCAGCCAAATCATAAGCGGCTCTTTTTTCTTTATAAATTGGGCCTTTCCCCATTTTTTTGGTTCCAGCAGTTCCTTCGGCTTCTGTAATGTAGGATTGGTATAAAGAAGCCACTTCCTTTTCTTTTTTAGAAATAGCCGATTGTAAACTATCTGTTTCCTCTTTATTCTTATCGACATCACTCTTGAAATAATTGGTCACTTGCTTTTTATTAAGCATAGCCATTTCATTTTTCTCTTTCAATAAAACGGTATTAATTTCCTTTTGAAAGATTTTAATTTCCAATGGTTTTGAAATCACAATAGCAATAATAATCGCCAATACAATTCGAGGAGTTGCCTGAATAAATTCATCCAGAAAGTGATCTCTTTTTTTAATCGTAGAAACAATAAAACGGTCCAAGTTAAAGATGAGTAAGCCCCAAATTATTCCAAAGAACACTGCGATATAGACATTGTCGAAAACCGTAAAAAGAGCATAACTCCCTGCTATAAAAGCCATAACTGCCGTAAAGAACACTGTCGCTCCAATACCCGCATATTTGTTTTGTTCGCCATTGGAACAACTGTACACAATGTCGCTATCGACACCAGAACATAAGATAAAAAAACGTTTTAACATGATTGATTGATTTTGATTGATACTCATTAGTACCAATTTGATGCCAAAAATTACAAATGGGAATAAAGAATTTATTTTTAACATAAAAAAATCCGCTCACTCCCTAAAGAATGAACGGATAATATGTTTTTGTGAGCTTAGTGCTTCCTTTGTGTCTTCGTGGTTAAACCTATTTACTCAACTCCACAAAATACTTATAAAACAACGGAATAGTTTCAATCCCCTTCAAGTAATTAAAAATCCCAAAATGCTCGTTTGGCGAATGAATAGCATCACTATCCAACCCAAATCCCATTAATATCGTTTTTGATTTTAATTCTTTTTCAAACAATGCTACAATCGGAATACTACCTCCCGAGCGTACCGGAATAGCAGGAACCCCAAACGTTTCGGTATAGGCTTTATTTGCTGCTTGATACCCAATACTATCAATTGGCGTAACATATCCCTGACCACCATGATGCGGAGTCACTTTTACCTTCACTGATTTGGGTGCAATACTCACAAAATGTTTCGAAAACATTTCCGTTACTTCCTCCCAATCTTGATGAGGTACCAATCGCATTGATATTTTGGCATAAGCCTTACTAGCAATAACAGTCTTCGCACCTTCACCAGTATAACCGCCCCATATACCATTCACATCCAATGTAGGACGAATAGAGTTACGCTCATTAGTGACATAAACACTTTCTCCATACACATCCTCAATATCCAATGCTTTTTTATAATTGTCCAAACTAAAAGGGGCCTTAGCCATCTCAGCTCGTTCTGCCGAGGTCAATTCCTCCACTTTATCATAAAACCCCGGAATTGTAATATGATTGTTTTCATCATGAAGCGACGCAATCATTTTAGTTAACACATTAATTGGATTCGCAACAGCACCACCATACAGTCCTGAGTGTAAATCTCTATTCGGACCCGTAACCTCTACTTCAACATAACTCAAACCACGCAATCCAGTTGTGATAGAAGGTTGTTGATTAGAAATCATCCCCGTATCAGAAATCAAGATAACGTCGTTAGCCAATTTCTTTTGATTGCGCTCTACAAACCAACTCAAACTTTTAGAACCCACTTCTTCTTCGCCTTCAATCATGAATTTCACATTGCAAGGAAGATTGTTATTCTTGATCATATATTCAAATGCCTTAACATGCATATACATTTGCCCTTTATCATCACAAGCCCCACGAGCAAATATAGCCCCTTCCGGATGAATTTCAGTAGTTTTTATTACTGGTTCAAATGGGGGTGAAGTCCACAGCTCCATTGGGTCTGCGGGTTGAACATCATAATGACCATACACTAGAATTGTGGGAAGCGAATGGTCAATGATATGTTCTCCATAAACAATCGGATACCCTGGTGTTTCACAGATTTCTACCAATTGACATGCTGCTTTTTCCAAACTAACTTTTACAGCTTTCGCAGTGTCCAGCACATCTTGAGAATACGCTGTATCAGCACTTACAGAAGGTATTTTTAATAATTCGATTAATTCATTTATGAAACGTTCCTTGTTCTGTTGAACGTATTGTTTTATGTTGTCCATTGTTGTTTGATAAAATATATTTCAAAAATACTAAAATATATTTTTAAAAAAATTCCAATTTCATAATTTATAATTAATAATTATATTTATATTTGCACTCACAATTTTTGCGGGTATGGCGAAATTGGTAGACGTGCCAGACTTAGGATCTGGTGCCGCGAGGCGTGTAGGTTCGAGTCCTATTACCCGCACTTTTAAAAA
>CAIWKX010000110.1 GCA_903913315.1 uncultured Bacteroidota bacterium
ATTGTTCCTGTAATAGATATGGCTTTAAAAAATGCCAATATTACTAAAGAACAACTCACTGCAATAGCCTTTACACAAGGCCCAGGATTAATGGGTTCTTTATTAGTAGGCACTTCATTTGCCAAATCTTTTGCCATGGCAAGGGGTATTCCTTTAATAGCAGTCAATCACATGCACGCACATATATTAGCACATTTTATTGATGAAGAAGGATTTGATAAGCCAGAGTTTCCTTTTTTAGCGTTAACCATTTCGGGTGGGCATACTCAAATTGTAATTGTTAAAAGTTTTTTTGATATGGAAATCATTGGTGAAACTACTGATGACGCCATTGGAGAGGCTTTTGATAAATCAGCGAAAATAATGGGACTTCCTTATCCTGGTGGACCTTTGATTGATAAATTAGCTAAAGACGGAAACCCAAAAAGATTTTTATTTACCAAACCCAAAATGCCAGGATTAAATTTTAGTTTCTCAGGGTTAAAAACACAAATCTTGTATTTTATTCAAAAAAATGTAGCTGAAAATTCAAATTTTATAGAAGAAAATAAAGCCGACATTTGCGCTTCCATTCAATATACGATTGTCGAGATAGTAATGGAAAAATTAAAAATGGCGGTTGCAGCAACTGGTATTAAACAAATAGCCATTGGCGGGGGAGTTTCTGCCAATTCAGGAATCCGAAATACTTTAAAAGAAGCAGAAGGAAAATATGGATGGAAAACTTTTATTCCAAAATTTGAATACACCACAGATAATGCTGCCATGATTGGAATTGTAGGTTATCAAAAATATCTCGAACATAAATTTAATGATGCGGCAGTAGTTTCTAAAGCACGAATAGAATTTTAATATGCAATTATTTTACAGTCCCACCATTTCGGAGAATGAAAAACTGTTTGTTTTTGACAAAGAAGAAAGCAAACACATTATTAAAGTGCTTCGTAAAAAAGAAAGCGATATTCTATTTGTAACTAATGGTTTAGGTTATCTATTTAAAACTGAAATCTTCTTAGCCTCTGACAATAAATGCACAGTAACTATTCTTTCTTTTGAAAAACAAATGCCAAATACATCGTATTTGCATTTAGCCGTTGCACCCACTAAAATGAATGAGCGTTATGAGTGGTTTTTAGAAAAAGCGACCGAAATTGGAATTCAAGAAATCACACCAATTATCTGCGAACATTCTGAAAGGAAAATGGTCAAATTAGATCGGTTTCAAAAAATAATAGAATCAGCGATGAAACAATCACTGCATTTTTATATTCCTAAACTAAACGAAGCTATTTTATACAAAGACTTTATCAAAAAAGAATTCAACGGGCAAAAATTCATTGCTCATTGTGAAGAAACCGATAAAAAATCATTTAAAAATGAATATAAAACGCACGAAAATGCGCTGATTCTTATTGGTCCAGAAGGAGATTTTTCTGTTAAAGAAATTCAAATGGCATTGGACAATAAATTTATTCCTGTATCTTTGGGAAACACAAGATTACGAACAGAAACGGCTGCTATTGTGGCATGTCATAGTGCAGTACTATTAAATGAATAATGATGAAAAAACTTTTATTGCTTTGTCTTTTACTAGTAGTAGGCAGTACCGAATTATCATTTGCCCAAAAACAAACTTTATTTTTAGATAAGGATTTTTATGCAACTGTATTGCAATCAAAAACAGAAAAAAAACCAATTGTAATCATGTTTTACGCTACTTGGTGTGCCCATTGCAATAAAATGAAGAATGAAATTTTTACTGATCCTGATGTAATTTCCTATTTCAATACTAATTTTATATGTGTAGCTGTTAATTCAGAATCGCAAATAGGTACCGATTTAAAAAATCGTTTTAAAAATAAGTTTAAAGTCAAATTTTATCCCACTTTTGGTTTTTTAGACAGTGAGGAAAATGTACTCAATTGCATTTCAGGAGAGTTTAAAAAAGAAGATTTTATCAACGAAGCTAAAAGTGCTTTAGTTTCAGAAAATCAATTCAATACACTAAAGAATAATTTTTATGCCGACCCGAGTAATGGGGATGCCTGTTTGAAATATATTACCGCAGTTAGAAAATCGGGATTAGATGCCACCGAAATCACTGAAAAATATTTAAAAACAAAATCGGAAAAAGATTGGTTTACGGAGCAAAATTGGAGAATTCTTGCCAATGGTAGTAACAATATTGATTCGTATGAAATTAAATATATCAATGCTCACAAAGAAGAGTTTGCTAAAGTATCCTCTCCTACTCGAGTGGATAAAAAATTAGTTTTTGTTACATCTGATAACTTAAAGCCTTTAGTCGACCTCAATGATACCATTAATTATTATAAATTAAAACCTATTGCTGAGTCCTTCAAAATTAGAAAAGTAGATTCGTTGTTATTCAAATTTGATTTACAACTCTATGAGAATAATAAAAACTGGAAAAATTATAAAATGACGGCAAAAAACTCCATTGAAAAATTTGCTTGGAAAGATGCTAATACTTTGGTAGAAGTAGCCACTTTTTATTTGAATTTTATAGAAGAAAAAAAAAGTCTTGACGATGCTGTTACATGGTCAAAACAAGCATTGCTATTAGGAGAGTCATTAGATAAGTACCTGCTGATTTCAAAATTATATCAAAAAGAAAAAGATACTAAAAATGCACTAGAATATGCCCAAAAAGGAAAAACAACGGCTACAACTTATGGCTGGAAAACGGAAGAAATGGACAAATTAATTTTAGAACTGAAAAAGTAGTAAAAGTATGAAAATAAATATAATAACATTCCTTTTGTTATTTGTGACTTTAACCAGTACTTCACAAGAAATTGCTTTATTAAAATATAATGGCGGCGGCGATTGGTATGCCAATCCTACCTCTTTACCCAATTTAATTAAATTTAGTAATCAAAACAACAATACCTTAATTAAAACCAAACCGGCAACAGTCGAACCAGGTAGTCCAGAAATATTTTCTTATCCTTTTATACATGCTACAGGTCATGGTAACATTCTTTTTAGTGATGCCGAAGTGATTAACTTACGCAACTATATGCTATCTGGAGGATTTATGCACTTTGATGATAATTATGGTTTGGATCAATACATCAGAAGAGAAATAAAAAAAATATTCCCAAATAATAATCTTGTAGAATTGCCGGCGAATCATCCCATTTTTCAAAAACCATTTAATTTTCCAGCGGGATTACCAAAAATTCATGAACATGATGGTAAAAGAGCTCAAGCTTTTGGTATCTTTGAAAATAATCGGTTGGTGCTTCTTTACACTTACGAATGCGATTTAGGAGATGGCTGGGAAGATGAAGAAGTTCATAACGATCCTAAAGAAGTAAGGGAAAAAGCATTAAAGATGGGTGCCAATATTTTGAATTACATTTTTAATAATTAAAAAAATGACTCCTTCAAACGCAATCACAAGTGGTATTTTAAAGGCAATTGGAACTTTAGTTTTAATATGTGGCTCTTTGTATTTTGTATTTCAAATACAAACTGTACTTATTTATTTAATTATTGCAGTGATTCTAGCTATGGTTGCAAATCCTATTGTGGAATTCTTAAAAAGAAGGTTAAAATTCACAAATACTTTAGCCGTGATCACCACTTTACTTATTTTTCTTTTTTTAGTGTTTAGTTTGATTATGATGTTTGTGCCGCTTATCACATCGCAAAGTACAAACTTATCATTATTAGATACTAAATCAATTGAAACTCGTATGTTGCAATTGTACAACGACCTCAATATTTATGCGCAACAACATCATGTTGACATTACAAAATCGGTAAAACAATCCGATATCACTTCTAAACTAAATTTTAGTTTTTTTACCGATTTTTTCAACACTATTATTGGCACCATCGGTAGCTTCGGAATAGGTTTAATTTCCGTATTTTTTATCAGTTTCTTTTTCTTAAAAGATAAAGTAAATATCATCCTTGGAGTAAAACAAATTATTCCAGACAAACATGAAGAACAAATATTAAATTCAGTAGAAAAAACTAGATTATTACTGACACGCTACTTTATCGGATTGTTAGTTCAATTGACGATAATTTGTATTTTATACCTAGTTGTTTTATTAGTTTTTGGGGTTAAAAATGCATTTGTGATTGCTTTCCTTTGTGCATTACTCAATATTATTCCTTATGTAGGGCCACTAATTGCAGCTGTATTAGCGGCTGCTTTAACAATGTTGAGTAATTTAGGAAGTGATTTTCAAACTGTCATTTTACCTACAACTTTATATGTCTTCATCGGTTTCATAATTGTGCATTTGTTAGATGCTAATATCTCCTCTCCTATAATTTTTTCTAAAAGCATTAAGTCACATCCTTTAGAAATTTTTCTTGTTATTTTAATTGCCGGTATCCTTTTTGGAATTACGGCCATGATTATAGCAGTACCTCTCTATACAATTTTAAAAGTTATTGGAAAGGAATTTTTGCCAGAGAATAGTGTGATTAAAATCTTAACCAAAAACATCTAATTTAGATTCTTTTGAAAATCACTACTCATAAAATATTGAATCCCGAGGTTCAGGAATATATATATAGAAACACCAATAATGCTGTCTCAAAATTAGCCTTAACTAAAAATCCTTTTCCGAACATTGATTTTATATTAATTTTAAATCAAATTGAAGCTAGAGCAAAAAGTAAAGAGAAACTTAGCCTTTGGTTCAACATTAGGAATATTATCTACCCAAGTAAAATTTCAATTGAACAAACTTCTTCTGAGGCGACAGCACAATACAAAGCAAGTCTTGTTTCTGGAAAATCATTAATAGATATGACAGGGGGATTTGGCGTAGATTCTTATTATTTCTCCAAAAAAATGAAAGTGGTCATTCATTGCGAATTAGATGTTGCTCTTTCTGAGATTGTATCACACAACTACAGATTATTACGAGCAAAGAACATTTTATGCAAATTTGGAGATAGTACCACAATATTAACTTCTTTAAATGCCAACGTAGATTGGATTTATATTGATCCTTCTCGTAGAAACGAAAATAAAGGAAAAGTTTTTATGCTAGCCGATTGCGCTCCAAACGTACCTAGTTTATTGCCTACCTATTTTAAATACTCAAAAAACATTCTAATAAAAACAGCTCCTTTATTAGATATTGCCGCAGGATTGTCTGAATTACAAAATGTAAAGGAAATTCATATCGTAGCAGTAGAGAATGAAGTAAAAGAATTGTTATGGGTTATTGAAAAAAATTATTCGTCTACTATTTCCATTAAAACAATTAATTTAAAAAAAGAAAGTTGTCAAACATTTCAATTTGATTATAATTCTAATGTTATTGCAAATTTAGGTTGTCCCAAAAAATATTTATACGAACCCAACAGTGCTATCATGAAATCGGGAGGTTTTGCAGAGGTAACAGCACAATTTCCTGTAGAAAAACTACACCAACATTCCCACCTGTATACTTCTGATGATTTAATTGACTTCCCAGGAAGGGTTTTTCAAATCGAAAATGTGATAAACTATTCTAAAAATGAGATGCGTGAGCATTTTTCTAAACAAAAAGCCAATATAACTACGCGCAATTTTCCGGATGCTGTAGAAACGATTCGAAACAAATGGAATATTAAAGATGGTGGTAGCCGGTATTGTTTTTTTACAACTGATATGAATAACACTAAAATAGTATTACTTTGCACCAAAATAAATTAATCAATGAAAACTTTTTTATTCCTTGTTTCCCTATTATTTTCAATCACCACATTTGCTCAAAACGAATGTGAATATAGTACTAATGTAAAAGACAGTGTAGGCACCTATAAATCGACTAAAGATTATATTATTCACGAACGTGTTTTTGGAAATACCCAAACCACTATCTACTTTTCGCTTATCAATGCCGATGGATTATTATCGTTAAATGTGCAAATGATACAAAAAAGCCCTGATTTTCTTGCTGCTAAATGTTTTGACAAAAATTCCAAAATTTATATTCAATTGAATAATGGTAAAATCATTACTTTGAGAGGAGTTGACCAAGAATCATGTGGTAATTCGGTACGCAACAATAATGAAAATAATAGAATATTAGGCGGTTATTTCTTATTTGTAAAAGAAGGCTTTCAAGAATTGAAAAATTCACCCATCTCTTTTATTAGAATAAATTTTGCTGGAGAAACTGTTGATTATATCACTAAAAGTACTTTAGTCTCTGAAGTGGATAAAAAGACCTACCACCCTGATCATTTTTTTATGGACTATTTAAAATGTATTGAATAATTAATTACATTTCCATTTAAAATTAGCCAAAGGATCTTTCATACTTTCTTCTAAATTATAATGCCACCATTCTGATTCAAACGATTTAAAATGATGTTTAAGCATGACTTCTTTTAAATATGCTCGGTTTTTTATAATCCCATTGGGTAAATCTCTATAGTTGTGACTCGCTTTTATTCCAAAAAAATCAAAAGGAGTTCCCATTTCCAATTCTTTTCCTTCGGCATCAACTAAAGTGATATCAATAGCTCCTCCTCTATTGTGTACTGAACCTTTTTTAGGGTCGGCAACATAATCCGCATTCGGAACAATCTCCCACATTTTCTTTTGAATATCCAACGGACGATAACAATCAAACAATTTAATGCGATACCCTTTCTGCATAAACTCTGCATTGGCGTCCATAAGATATTTAATAGTCTTCATTCGTAGGTAACACTCATCACAATCGTATACTTTCTTTTTAAGAAAATTATCATCTGTAGCATATTTCATATCATAAACAAAATCACTACTAAAATTTTTAAGTTTCACAAAACTAGTGTCGTTGATGCCTTCATAAAGGGCAATAGAATTGCCTTTTAAATAATTATTCTTTAGAAATTGCTTCTTATTCGCCAAAGATGATTCGGTAGATTTACAACCAACCAAAAGAAATAAAAAAATAAACAACAGCGAAACAGCAGTAGCTTTCATTAAAAATATTTTTCCAGCCACAATATAGGAAGAAAAAAAGAATTC
>CAIWKX010000111.1:5000-9708 GCA_903913315.1 uncultured Bacteroidota bacterium
GTTTGATATGGTACGCCTAAGCGTGAAATAAGAGTTCAATCAAGAAACTCTTATATCGTACCCATTTATAGTTTGAGAATAGGTTAAGAACGTTTCGAACCTAATGACTCTAATCATTCGCTTTACCAGATAAGATTTATTAAGTTTAATGAAACGGTATATGCACCAGCTATCCTGAGGGAAACTTCGGAGGGAACCAGCTACTAGATGGTTCGATTGGTCTTTCGCCCCTATGCCCAATTCTGACAATCGATTTGCACGTCAGAACTGCTTCGGTCTTCCATCAGGGTTTCCCCTGACTTCAACCTGATCAGGCATAGTTCACCATCTTTCGGGTCACATTTTATGCGCTCATGGTATATCCTACTTACTATCGTCGTAAAACGAAGCAAGACTAATGGATACCCAGGGATGGAGAAATTCTCTATTAAACAGAATTCGTAATCCCAAACAAAATAGTTATGTTAATTACGCCTCTGAGGTTTATAAATCTCATTGACTCGCGCATAAAATAGACTTCTTGGTCCGTGTTTCAAGACGGGTCATGAAGATTACTAAACAAATACACTGCTGATCACGACACAATACAAGAAACCATTACTGGTTACACCGAGGTGTCATATTGTGAACGCTTAAAATCCATCAGACATCTATACGAGACACCAGCAGTTTACATTGCTTTCCTGTATATCACCTTAACAATATATAGTACTAACATAAAATATGTAAGCTCCATGCCGGGCCCATTGACAGATATAATAACTCACAACATGGTAGTTATTAACACAAGGTTCTAATGGATCGCAGTGTCTTACAAGGAGAAAAGTGCACACCATATGCTTCGCAAAAAATTTTACTACAACAATATGATACTGAATTTCTCCATTCAGATATTTAGACACTTCATGCTTTCTTAACCCTAGACAGTTTCACGTACTTTTTGACTCTCTATTCAGAGTGCTTTTCAACTTTCCCTCACGGTACTTGTTCGCTATCGGTCTCATGGCAATATTTAGTCTTAGAAGGAGTTTACCTCCCGCTTAGTGCTGCACTTTCAAGCAACACGACTCCTAGGTAACATCCACTCATATATCATAGCAGTTATACGGGCCTATCACCCTCTATGGGTATATTGCCTCATTCAAGAAGGACTTGAACATACTAATTATAATATGAGTTAATGGACGCACCTGTACACGGCATCAATCAACAATCATAACAATTGCGATTCTACGTGCTGGACTTTTCCCTTTTCGCTCGCCGCTACTAGGGGAATCCTATTTAGTTTCTTTTCCTCCCCTTATTAATATGCTTAAATTCAGGGGGTAGTCTCACATGAGTTGAGGCTATGTATAATTTTTAGTATATAATTCAAAAAAATCACAAATATTTATCTCATAACGCACTATTTAAGCATAGGATTAAAATAATACATTTTAAATCATTCAATTGTTAGTCAAAACGAAGAAATGATAGTATTATATAAAATCTTAAATAGGCTACCTATGAGATAAACCTTTTTTGAATTTTTCATATCTCTTGATTTAATCAAATATGAAAAAAAATCAATTTCTTCATAGTTGATACGTGCGTCTTTCTTGCGAAAGAACAGTTCTATTGATAAATTATAGCACTCAACCATATGAACCTCAAGCCATCCTAAGTAAATAGAATAAAAAGCAAGAAGTGCGATATGCGTTCAACTTGTCGATGTTCATGTGTCCTGCAGTTCACATGACAACACGCAGTTAGCTGCGGTCTTCATCGATCCATGAGCCTAGTGATCCCCTGTCTAGGATGTTATTTTTTTTTGGTAGAGTCTTTCGACAATACTGATGGGTATTATTAATCTTTGTTTTGTTTGTATTATAACTCTTTGTTTTGATTTTTTGGAAATAAGTATAGTAATGATCCTTCCGCAGGTTCACCTACGGAAACCTTGTTACGACTTTTATTTCCTCTCAATCATCAAGTTCGGTCAACTTTGGCAAAACAACCTAGTGATACCTAAATATCTTCGGCGATTACCTCCGGAGACCTCACTAAATAACCAATCGGTAATAGCGACGGGCGGTGTGTACAAAGGGCAGGGACTTAGTCAACGCTAGCTGATGACTAGCATTTACTGGGAATTCCAGGTTCATGTGAATAATTACAATCCACAATCCCAACTAAGAGCACATTTAAGTGATTTCCCAATCCTTTCAGATCAGGTATCACGTTGATGGTCTCATTGTAGCGCGCGTGCAACCCAGGACATCTAAGGGCATCACGGACCTGTTATTGCTCAATCTCATTTTGCTAAACACAATTTGTCTCATTAAGCAGATCAAAGTCAACCTTTGACAGTTGACAAACTATCAGGTAAACTTCCACTTACCCAATGACACACCCGAAAGCATACCATAGGCAAGCATCAACAGTTTACTTATCTGATAGGAATCTATTTAATGTATTTGAGTCACGTTCGTTAACGGAATTAACCAGACAAATCATTCCACGAACTAAGAACGGCCATGCACCACTACCCTTAATTTTGAGAAAGAGCTATTAATCTGTCTTACTCTATTAAGTTTGGACCTGGTAAGTTTCCCCGTGTTGAGTCAAATTAAGCCGCAGGCTCCACTCCTGGTGGTGCCCTTCCGTCAATTCCTTTAAGTTTCAACTTTGCAACCATACTTCCCCCGGAACCTAGCTTAGGTTTCCCGAGAGCTATTGAAAGCACCTGTATAGTAGCGACATCCAATTGCTAGCTGACATAGTTTACAGTTAGAACTAGGGCGGTATCTAATCGCCTTCGATCCTCTAACTTTCGTTCTTGATTAATGAAAACATCCTTGGCAAATGCTTTCGCTTCAGATAGTCTTACGACGGTCTACGAATTTCACCTCTCGCGCCGTAATACTAATGCCCCCAACTGCTTCTATTAATCATTACCTTTGGTCTATTCAAACCAACAAGAAAAAGACCAGGGTCTTATTCCATTATTCCATGCATAATTATCCAAGCATATGATAGCTTGCTTTGATCACTCTAATTTGTTCAAGGTAAAAATGTGCTTGGCTTGCATAAAACCACCTAACCAAAGGCAGTTAAACACAATTTTAGCATATGCACCCTAGCCCAACCGAAGTAAGGTTCAGATACATATTTGCCAAGACTTACAGTCTGCACAGGCCATGGACCGCCAACACCCGTAAGGGGGACGCCACAGTGTGAGACAAAGTTCAACTTCGAACGTTTTAACCGCAACAACTTTAATATACGCTAGTGGAGCTGGAATTACCGCGGCTGCTGGCACCAGACTTGCCCTCCACTTGATCCTCATTAAAGGATTTAAAGTTAATTCATTCCAATTACAGAACATCATAAAAGAGTCCTGTATTGTTATTTTTCGTCACTACCTCGCCGTACTGGCATTGGGTAATTTACGCGCCTGCTGCCTTCCTTAGATGTGGTAGCCATTTCTCAGGCTCCCTCTCCGGAATCGAACCCTGATTCCCCGTTACCCGTTGCAACCATGGTAGTCCTCTATACTACCATCAATAGTTGATAGGGCAGACATTTGAAAGACCTGTCGTCGGCACAGGGCCATACGATCAGCCAAATTATCCAGAGTTCCACCAATATAGATCCGAAGATCATTGGTTTGTCTAATAATTGCACGGGTTCCGTGAGGTCCCCGTTTGATGCATGTATTAGCTCTAGATTTTCCACAGTTATCCAAGTAACTGAGTTTATGATCTAAGGAATTACAGCTGTTGTACTGAGCCTTTTGCGGTTTCACTTTATGAAAGTGTGTACTTAGACATGCATGGCTTAACCTTTGAGACAAGCGTATATTACTGGTAGGATCAACCAGAATAATGTTTTTATAAATTCAACGTTACCATATTTACTCAAAAATTTCGTAACAATTGTTTCTATATTCATATAAATTTTGATTATATCAAATTTTAACATCAAACCAACCGTTTTTACAATATCTTGCATACTCTCTATATTAGTTTTATAATATTTCGTGTATTCTTCCATTGAGTTACATATAAACTCTCCATTTGCTTACACAAGAATGTTGTGGTCCAACTACTTCAACCTGGGAATCAAACTGCCTTGTTATTCACTCGGCTATTCAATACTGGGTCTCCATAGATATTCCACGGATTCGTAAGCTTACCTATATGAGAATAGTATTTCGTCTATACTAGTACCACTAGTATATACTACTTTACCATTACTGTTTTTCGACTCCACATTTGAATTCCGTCGCCGAATTCGGACATCCTTTTTCCGCGGCCAAAAAATTGACAAAAAAATAAGGCAAAAACACGCAAAATTGACACATTTAATACACAAGTCTATATGATATAGATAGAAAATTCATATATTCATACAAATCACAGTGATTGCAAGAAAAACTACCATTTTTACTCTTTACATACACCACTCGGGTATAAATTTTCAAAAAAGTAGCATTTGATACAAATTTTTCAAGTAATACTGTCAAACCACACATTTGAGTATGATTTTGAAAATTTACCTATTTCATACAAAATCAGACAATTGCCTATCAACTCACCATTTTTCTGTCATTTACCCACCCCTCGAGTATAAATTTTCAAAAATGTAGCATTTGATACAAATTTTTCAAGTAATACTGTCAAAACACACATTTGAGTATGATTTTGAAAATTTACCTATTTCATAC
>CAIWKX010000112.1 GCA_903913315.1 uncultured Bacteroidota bacterium
AAAACCATGACTACGACATCCGATTTTTGTGCTAAAGAAATAGCCGCAGCAAAATCACTTTTGTCAATAGCATTAATTTTAGTTTCCCATATAAATTGTGTTCTTCCAACAGTTACATCCGCCCCTTTTGAATAATCAAGTTGATTGCCCGAATACTTTCGCATTCCTTCCAAAACAGAAATGGCGGTGTTATCGTCAGCTGCAATTCTCCAACTTCCTAATGGACTAGTTTTATCAGAAGCTAAGGCTCCTATCAAGGCTATTTTTTTACCCTTTTTAGGTAAGGGCAATATATTGGAATCATTTTTTAATAGTACAATTGATTTTTTAGCAACATCCAAAACGCCATCTTGAAATGCTGTTTTACCTACTGTCTCTTTTTCATAGGCTTCATCACAATATTTATAAGGGTCATCAAATAATCCTAATTCAAATTTAACCCTCAAAATCCGTCTGACAGCATCATCAATTAAAGTTTCCTTTACCTGTCCTTCCTTTACTAAATTTGCTAAATGTTCCAAGTAGGCATACGACTCCATATCAACATCAGAACCAGCATTCATAGCAATAGCTGCAGCTTGCTTACTATCTTTAGCATAGCCATGATTAATCATTTCATTGATAGATCCCCAATCTGAAACTATAAAGCCTTTAAAATTCCATGCTCCTTTCAAAATGGTTCGTTGCAGTAGTGCATTACCTGTCGCAGGAATTCCGTTAAGTTCATTAAATGAATTCATGAAAGTTTTAACCCCTGCCTCAGTGGCTGCTTTAAAAGGAGGTAAAATAATATTATAAAGCGTTTCATCACTTACAGCTACCGTATTGTAATCTCTTCCCGATTCCGCAAAAGCATAGCCCGCAAAATGTTTTGCACAAGCCAAAATGGTCTTTCTGGAACTAAAATCATTACCTTGAAATCCATGAATTCTAGCAGCTGCAATACGGCTTCCTAGATAAGGGTCCTCTCCAGCCCCCTCCATAACTCTTCCCCATCGAGGATCACGTGACACATCCACCATAGGAGCAAAGGTCCAGTTAATCCCTACAGCCGACGCTTCTTCT
This sequence comes from uncultured Bacteroidota bacterium, assembly GCA_903913315.1. GTDB lineage: Bacteria > Bacteroidota > Bacteroidia > Flavobacteriales > Flavobacteriaceae > Flavobacterium. The sequence continues at coordinate 1,066 of CAIWKX010000112.1, forward strand.
GCGGCAATGGCAGCCGATTTTTGAATGGCCTCTAAATCCCAACTGGCAGCTTCTGCTAAGGGAATCGGACTTATGGTTTTATAACCATGAATAACATCAAAACCAAATAGTAAGGGTATATGAAGTCTAGTTTGTTCTACAGCAATTTTTTGTAAAGCACGAACGTCTTTAACTCCTTTAACATTCAACATCGATCCCACTAATCCATTCTTTAAATCTTGGTACTTTTTAGCCGCTAATCCATCTTTAGGGGCTGGCCCAGTGATATCCCAAAAACCATTATATTGATTCAATTGACCTATTTTTTCTTCTAAAGTCATTAGAACAACAAGAGAATCTACTTTTCTATCGATAACATTTTTTTGTGATAATGAAGAAATTTGACTCGTAACAGAAGTACAATTACAAATAGTTAAAAAGAGAATTAATCGAAAATATTTCATTCTTAAATTTTGAATGGTTGATAATCAATTAACAAAAAGGCGCTTGAGCAAAGACACCTTTTTGCAATTGAAACTAATTAAAAAAAAAACTTACTTTTATTGATAAACTCTTATATAATCTACTTCCATAGAAGATTGTGTAAAGGCTGGATCGATAGTGCCTCCAAAATTGCCTCCCATAGCAACATTCAATATCAAGAAACAATTACTATTAAAAGGAATTGAATTACTATTTGGGAAAGAATGATACAACACATTATTCACATAAAAACGTATTGAATTAGGCGTCCACAAAATTTTATAAATATTGAAATCGGACTGTGAATTAGATACGATGGTGGAATTCGTAACTGAATTTCCTCCAGAATGACCTGGATAATGAAGTGAAGCAAATACCTTATTTGGGGTATTCCCCACCTCTTCCATCATATCCATTTCACCACAAGCAGGCCAAGTCGAATAATTATGCCCGAGCAACCATATCGCAGGCCAAGTGCCTCCTCCAGTAGGTAGTTTAGCTCTAACTTCTACTTTACCATAAGTGAATTCATAATTATTATAAGTTTTAATTCTGGCAGAAGTGTAATTAGACCCTCCCTGTGATTGCGCTTTTGCAGTAATCACTAAGTTACCATTTTGAACAACGATATTCGAAGGACTATTAGTATAATATTCGGCTTCTCCATTACCCCATCCACCATTACCAATATCATAACTCCATTTGGTTGGATCGGGAGCACCATCAGTATTGAACTCATCTGACCAAACTAGATTGGTGTAATCGGTAATTGGATCTTGAACAGGCGCAATGGTCGTGAAAATATGATACCACGCTAACGCCGGATTATTCCCTTGAACAGCTCTAACAACCATTCTATTATCAGTGATAGAAATAATTTCATATGAACTTTGCCCAATATAATAACCCATAAATCCATTATCAGAAAAATTCATCGTAGTTCCTGTGGTCTCTGTAGCATGACTCGCATTAGATGCTACAACTGAGGTAGATGGACTAAGGGAAACTATTTTTTGACCACTGGAATCATAGGTATAACAATGATCATAACCTGCCGTACCTCCAGCTACACTTTGATAGGAAGAATTAAAAAAAGTATTCCCACCATTATCGAGAGTATAAAAAAGTTGAGTCCCATCAGTAGAGAATGTCAATACATTATTATATAAACAACTGCTATCAGCTGAAGAGGCTTTTTCCCAAGGAGCAGCCTGATAGTAATTAGCATAATAATTTTGTGTCTCATTGCCATCATTTTCACCTACTCCTAAATGCCCCGGTTCGGAAGCTGACCAATACCATCTCTTTGTCGAACCACCAGTTAAATGTTGCACGGCAGCAGCATCAGTATAGGTGCTTTTAACCGTAACTTCCATTGTTTTTACAACTGCTACACCTGCTTTTCCAGAGGCTGTAACAGTTACCGTGTAAGTATAAACCCCATTTTTTGTATAACCATACTCAATAATACCACTGGGAACATTTTTTACCATCCCATCACCAAAATCAAATTTATAGGAAATCGCATTATCCGCTTTAGCAGTAAAATTAACTTTTCCAGAACCATCACCATTCGGATTAGCAGTAGTTTGCCCAACAACTTGAGCTGTAATATTCAAATTGGACGGTGCAATCATTGCTCCAAATTCTTTGTTTTCTGCTTGACAACTCACCAACAATACTATCGAGTAAAAGGCAATTGCTTTATATAATAAATTTTTCATTTTTATTTTTAATTAGATTGTTCAATATCATCAAAATAATAAGTCGCCCCATTACCTGCGTTTCCAAAATCAAAGAAAACAACAATGGTCTGATAATTATTAGCATTATTTATTCCTGTAAAATCAAAAGTTAATTCTTGCCATCCATTAGCAACTGTAGAAGTGGCATTCACCTCGGTACTAATGTTAACGTTAGCTAAATTTTGAAGTTTCATTTTAACTACTCCTCCAGCAGAAGGGCACCATACTTTCATTTTCATCTTTTTAAGTACAGAAAAATCAATTGGACTTGTCAAAGAAATATAGGTTCCTGCATACGTAGCAGCTCCTGTAGTTTTAGTGGTAGAAACTACTTTTGTGGAAGTGTCAATACCAGAACTATTTGGATTAGCAATCACACTGCTATTCTCTCCTGCAAAATCAGTAAAAGAATAATTTAAAGTAGAAGATTCAAAATCAAGAGGTAACGCAAGGGTAGTTGGCACCGTAACCGTAACATTTTGTGTATAGGTCGTAGAGGCTACACCTCCTGTAACCGCAACAACCGTAACTAAATAAGTGCCTGCTGCTGCATATACATGAGATACCACAGCATTTTGGGCAAAGCTGACAGGTACTTCATTAGGTACATCTCCAAAATAAACTTTAAAGCCTGTTGCAAAATTGGCTGTTGCAGAAACGGTGATTCCCAAAGTATTAACAGTTTGATTTGTTATGGTAGCCACCAAATTGGTAGGCGCAAAAAAGGTCACTGTGAGCGGTAGTGTTACCTCACTAGTTTTTCCATCGATAGTAGTTCCAACAATTTTAACTTGAAAAGTACCTTCAAGAAAAATATGATTAATAGAATTTCCAGGATTCACAACACCCGGGGCTACCGTTCCATCACCATAATATATTTTAAATTGTGTGATACCGGTACCTGTTGGCAAAATAGTAACCGTTCCCGAATTATCTTGCTTAATCGTCATCACAGCAGAGATATCAGATGGTGCAGTAATTTTTGATACGTCAACTACATCATTTTCCTTGGTGCAAGAGACCATCAATGACAGGAACAAAATAGTGAGTAGGAATGTATTTTTCATTTAAATTATTTTTAATTATTAATATCCAGGATTTTGAGCCCAATTCCCATTAGAAAACTGAATCTCTTCATAAGGAACAGGGAAAAGTTCATTTTTTCCAGGAGTAAATCCTGTAATTTCTTGAGCGGCTTTTCCAGTACGAACCAAATCGAAAAAACGAAGTCCTTCTCCAGCAAATTCAACTCTTCTTTCTGCTAAAATATCATCCGTAAGAGCCGGTCCTGAAGTAGACTTATCGTGGTTCATATCGCCAAATGCACGTTCTCTAACTTGATTCAAATACATTTTAGCTTTAGAGTCATCAATACCTCCTCGATTATACGCTTCAGCGGCCATTAACAAGACATCAGAATAGCGTATAGCTCTATAATTATTTGGATTTGTAAGGTGCAAGTCTTGCTGGGCGCCACCACTTCTGGTTCTTGGTATGTATTTTCTATTATAATAACCTGTATGTCGATAACCCACACCATACGAAACCGTTGGATTAGCCGCCGCCCAAGCTACAATATCAAGAATAGTGGTTGCTTTTCTTGAATCACCAGGTTCAAAGGCATCTACTATTTTTTGAGTAGGTACATTAAAACTAAAACCATCCGAAAATAAAGGTCCTGAATAATTTCTTGGCCCATTAAAACCAACAGCAACATTACCTTGACTGCATTGCAAACAATTAAAACTCGCTCCTTGTACATCAGTATATTGTATTTCAAAAACAGATTCCGGTCCATTCTCCCCCGCCATTTCAAAAATAGAATTGTAATTAGAAACTAATGAATATTTTCCAGAAGAAATGACTTGATCTAAAACAGTAGCGGCTTGCGAAAATTTATTGTCATACAAATAAACTTTTCCCAATAAAGCCTGAGCTGCCCCTTTAGTCGCTCTTCCAGTTTGTGAAGCTGTAGGGTTTAAGTTATCAATGGCATATAATAATTCTCCCTCAATAGAAGCGTAAACATCGGCTATAGACGATCTAGGAATGGATTTTTCATCATTCAAATTAAAACGCTTGTCGCCACTCAAAGGAATGCCTCCAAACCATTTGACCAATTCAAACTCATAATAGGCTTTTAAAAATCGAGTTTCTCCAATAATTTGATTTTTTCCAGCAAAATTGGTTTTATCTTTGAATTCCAAAATGTAATTGCAACGGTTAACCCCCGCAAACATCCAATCCCATAAATCTTTTAAATTGCTATTAACAGGGGTATGAATCATATCATCAACCTGTTGAATTCCAATAACGTCATTGGCACTTTCGCCTCCCGATAAAGTATTATCAGAAGCGATTTCACCCATCATGACATTAATATAACTCGATTGCAACATTTCATAAGCACCGGTCAAAGCATTGTTATAATCAGCTTGGGTATTAAAGTAATTTTCTGAATCTAACTGATAAACAGGCTGTCTATCCACCCAATTATCAGAACAAGAGATTGAAGTCAGCAGGACAACAACTACAATCAAACTTATTTTAAGTTTAGAATTTTTCATAGTAAATTATTCTTTTTTATTAAAAATTAAGATTTAAACCAAACATATAGGTTTTCGGAGTTGGATAAAATCCGTAATCAATTCCACCACTTAAAACATCACCTGAAGTGGCTGCAGGATCATAACCTCGGTATTTAGTAAAAGTATAAACATTGGTTACAGCAGCATACAATCGAACTTTTTCAATACCCACACTTTGAGTTACTTTCTTGCTGATAGTATATCCCAATTGAATATTTTGCAATCTCAAATAAGAAGCATCTTCTACATAATAACTAGAAAATATATTATTGTTAGAAGCTCCTGCTGTTACCCGAGGATCGGAATTGGTAGAACCATCACCACTCCAAGCACCCAGCGTATAATTTAATTTATTCAAATTAGAAACAGCTCTCTCATAGTTTCGTATCATTTTATTACCAATGGAAGAATAAGCATAGGCAATGAAATCAAAGTTTTTGTAATTCAAGTTTAAATTCATACCCATAGTATAATCGGGTATGTATTTTCCAATATCCGTTCTATCTCTTTGGTCAATAACCCCGTCCCCATTCACATCTTTAAAACGGATATCTCCAGGTGCAGTAGCAGAACCTAAAGCCGCTTGCGAAGGTGCCGCATTAATTTCAGCTTGGTTTTGAAAAATACCCACCATTTGATAACCATAGAAATAGCCTATAGCATGACCAACTTCCATTCTCGTTGGAGCCAATTGACCCACACCAAAAGATCCTCCTTCTATATAACCAGTGCTATTGTTAACAGCTGTTACAACATTTTTAATTTTTGTAATATTATAGCCAACAGTAAAACTCCAATTTTCGGATAATTTATCTTTATAATTGATGGAAAACTCCAATCCTTTATTAAGTACACTTCCTGCATTGGCAGTGGGTGAACCCGAACCAGGACCATAAACTCCAGTAATACCAGAGACTGGAATACTTGGAATTAATAAATCATCACGCAAATCATGAAAATAATCAGTAGTTATGTCTATTTTATTTTTGTAAAAACGAAAATCAGCTCCAATATCTAGTTTCTTAGCTTGTTCCCATTGAATTTGTGGATTCGGCAATACCCCTTGCGCACTACCTATAGTCAAATTACCATCAAAAACATAAGTACCAGCTCCATTTACATTTCCTCTATATCGATTAGATCCAATTTGATCATTTCCCAAAATACCATAACTAGCACGAATTTTCATAAAGTTAAAAGCATTATTTTTCTTAAAAAAACTTTCCTCGGAAACTACCCAACCTCCTAAAATAGAGGGAAAATAAGCCCTCTTTCTATCGGGACCAAAAAAACTGGACTCATCACGACGAATAGAACCCGAAAGCAAGTATTTACCTTTAAAACTATAATCCATCATACTAAAATAGGACAATCGTCTATCATCATAACCATAAGAACCATTGTCTTTTGTGGTGCTGATTCCTGTGGTCAAACTAATATCAGCATTATCCCATGAATTATTAGGCACATCATAACCCGTAGCAAACAACCCAGAACCCCAAGTTTTATAAATAGTAGTTCCAGCAGTAACTTTTAATTTATGATTTATAAAAAAAGTTTTATCATATTCTCCAAATAGGTCATAAGTAAAATCATTATCATTTACTGTAGATTGATTAACACTACTTCGAGTTACATCAAAAACTTTTCCGCCATAATCAACAATTTTATAAAATGCTTTGCCAATACTATTAGACGTATTAAACCCTATTCTTGAAGTAATCTTAAAATCTTTTAAAACATCATAAGTCAATTTGACGTTTCCATATAGCTTTTTGATATTATAATCATTATAAGTATTGTCTATTTGAGCTAATGGATTGATAACCTCCACACCATAGCCTGTCGTATTTGGTACTAAAGTATAATTCCCATTGGCATCATAGACCGATTGTGTAGGAGCTGAATTAATAGCATTAAACAAAACGGAACCCAAACCATTTTCACTTAAGCTATTTCTCTTTATAAAACTATAACCAACGGTAGATTGAATTTTAAATTTTGGAGATAAATCAGCACCTAAACTCAAACGTGCTGTATTGCGTTTAAAAGCAGATTTACTACCTCCCACTATTCCTTCTTGTTGCAAATCAGAACCGCTTAGTGTATAAGTAACCTTATCAGAACCACCCGATATTGAAAAATCATTACTCACAATTGGTGTCTTCTTAAAAACTTCATTTTGCCAATCCGTTCCTTTTCCCAATCCTGATGCATTGGGATAAGGTAAAGCTTGTCCGTCATTGGCATACGCCTCATTCAACATCAAAGCATACTCGGTAGCATTCAACACATTGATCTTTTTAGTGGTTTGCTGCATACCCGTATAGGTATTAAAAGTCACTTTGGTTTTGGAATTCTTCTTCCCTTGTTTTGTGGTGACCAAAACAATTCCATTGGCTCCTACGGTACCGTAAACTGCCGCTTGCGCATCTTTTAATACAGTGATGCTATCAATATCATCAGGACTCAAAAGCCCAATATCGCCTGGAACACCATCAATTAATATTGTTGCATTTGCATTTCCATTAGTTCCTATTCCTCGTACTCTAATATTAAGTCCTGCTCCAGGGGAACCTGAATCACTAGTGACTGAAACTCCTGCAACCGTACCCTGCAATGCTTGTTCCACTTTAATAGGACGTAATTGCTCAATCGTTTTGCTTGAAAGCACAGAAACGGACCCAGTAACGTCCTTTTTCTTTTTAGTACCATACCCCACCACAACAACTTCTTCTAAGGTCTTGTTGTCCTCAACCAATTTAATAGAGATTATTTCCGAGGTGGTCACTTTATATTGTGAACTGGTATATCCTATATAGGAAAATAACAGTACATCGCCACTTGTAAGATTTCCAAATTTAAAATTCCCATCCAAATCGGTGGTGATCCCCAATTTAGAACTCTTTACAGTAACATTGACGCCGGGTATAGGCATATTGGTTTTGGAATCGAGTACTTTTCCACTAATTTCAATTTTTTGGGAAAACCCAAAAGTGGAAACTAAAAGCAGCACTAATAATAAGATTTTAGACTTCATATAGATTTTGGTTTTATTGAATTATAAAAATATTGGTATAAATTGATTATTTATCAAAAAGAACCACAACAAAAAATATACATTGTAATTTTTGCCTTATTTATTTATCAATTTAACTAAAAAAGGGAGTATTAACAATAAATTAAGATTAGTGCCTTGGGCAGAAATAATCAATAATAACAATATATTTTAAAGGCTTTAAATAATTATGTTGTGGTTTTGTATAGGTGTTTTAACAAATGATGTAGTGGCTTAAATGGAAAGAATATACTCAACTAAACCTTGTTCGTGCTCTAAATCCATTTTCTTACGCAAACGATATCGTTTTATCTCAATACTTCGAACAGAAATATTCAATAAGGGTGCTATTTCTTTGGAAGATAAATTCAAACGTAAGTAAGCACAAAGTCGCAAATCATTTGGAGTTAAGGAAGGATGCGCCTGTTTTACTTTCTTAAGAAAATCTTTATCTGCCGTATCAAAAGCTTCTCTAAATACATTCCAAGTATCATCATCCGATATGTTTTTGTTAATCACTGAAATGACCGATTTTAAACTACGTGTTCCGCCTTCTTCCGAAGTCTTTTTTAAGTCTTCCTTAATCAATGATAATAAATCATTTTTCTTAATCAAACTCATGGTGGAAACCGCTAACTCCCGACTTTTGGTATCCACATCCTGCGAAAGTTGCTCATTTTGCAATTTCATCAATTGTTGCTCTGTTTCTAGTTCTTTGATCTCAAGCAATAAATTATTCTCCTCTATCAATTTTTGCTCCTGTTTCTTGTAATAGTTTTTATACGCTTTGTTAATATAATAGGCGATTACAAGAGACAAAATAAAATAAAGAATGACCGCTAAATTAGTAGCATACCAAGGCTTTGAAATTTTAAACGAATAAACAGCAATATTTTCTGGGGTGGAATTAGCAATCTTGGCACGTACTTTAAACGTATAATTCCCCGGAGGTAGATTCTTAAAATTTATAGTCGATTTTGCACTCCACTCGCTCCATTCATCCTGAAAACCTTGCAATAAATACTGGTATTCTGCATTAATATATTTATTATATTCAGGAACTGTGTAACTGATCGAAATATTATTTTCCTCATAATGAAAACCTCCTTTTTCGGTAATAGCACAATTTTTAATTTTTTGATTTAATTTATTAATGCTAACATTAGAAATGGATACACTATAATTTCTAAAACTTAAATCATTGATGTTGATTGTATAATAACCATCAGTGGTTCCTATCAAATAAATAGAATCCGAGAGTTGTGTCACATTCTCATACCCCGACATCGAATTCGTTAATGAAGAAGGAATTGGTATCGCATTTTGCTTTAACTGAGAACTTAATTTACTCAACGTAAAATAATGAATATAATTTTTGGAAAACAACCATATCTTATTAGAATCATCAACAATCATCTTACCAGAAGTATATTCATCTTTCTGAAAAACTGAACTTAAAACAGGGTCTTTATCAAATTTCTTGGTGGCATAATTAAGTTTAAATATCCCGTCCTTGCAAGCATAATAAATAAAATTATTATAGTGTACCAGACTGGAGTTTTTGCTTTTTTTGGGGTTAGAATAGGTTTTTATATGCAAAGCTTTTTCAAATGTAGCATTCAATTGAAAACTAAAAATCCCTTTATATTCATGACTAACATACACTTCATTCGTTTTCGTAATTTCAAAATATTTGGAGGAATAGTCAAATCCAGAAACTCTATGTTTAAAAACCCACTGATTATTTTGTTTCTCTAAGACGGATAAACCATAATAATTACCTTGCAATAATAAATTGGGATGATGGGGAACAGGCTCTATTTTCCACGTGCCTGATTGTGCAAAAATAAGGGTAGCACTGCAGTTATCGATTAAAAAAGTTCCTGAATCATGGCCACAAAAAAGAAATCCATCATATTCAAATAAGGACCAAACCTGTCCCTTTGTTCCATTGACTAACTTAAATTCACTTGTAGCCGTCGGATTTTTACAAAACAAGCCTTGATTGGTGCCTATATAAAGCACTCCTTTATGCAATATTGAAGTATATACAGTCCCTAAAATACCAGTGTCATCTGAAAAACTTTTTACAGGTGACCGCAAATTAATACAGTTAATACCATTATCCAATCCAATCCACAAATTTTTATCCAAATCTTCAAATAACGATAAAGCTGTATTATTACTAAGCCCTTTACTTTGAGTGATGTGATACTTTATTTTTCCATTGCTGTAAAGTATAAAAATACCATTGGAAACCGTCCCAACAGCATAACTACCATCCGATAAGGTCTGGCTACAATAAACACTGCTAGCTTCTATTTGTGAATCCGCCTCAGTACCATATTTCGTCACATTCGAATCGACTAATTTATAAAATCCATCCAATTGCGTTTCAATCAATAAACCATCGTCTTTATAAGTAAGGGATATAATCTTAGATTTTTTTAAAACTGAATTATTAGAAACCAATTTACTTTCTCCATTTTCAATTTCGTATAAACCTTCATTTAATACTTGAAAGTAGATGGAATTATTAGTGTTAAAAACTTTGGTTATAGTATGACCCGGAGTAATAATTTTAAACCTACCATTTTTAGTGTCATAAATATAAATGCGACTTAAGGATTGAAAAATAACCCACTGATCATAAGCAAGAATATTCCAAAACTGTTCATCATCTAGCATCTTATTCTTAATAGAAGTACACAAGGAATTGTATTGCAATTGACCATTAGGCAGTCGTTTCCAATAGCCAAAATCCATATAGCATCCAGTATAAATCTTATCACCAATAACCTTTACAGAACGAAGTATGGTTTCATTTGGTGACGGATTTAAGGTCCAAGTAGAACCATTAAACTCAAGTAATCCTTCATTATTAGCAAAATAAATAAATCTGTTTTTATCTTGTGACACCATCCAATTTTGATTTCCAGCCCCATATAATGTAGAGGGATATTTAACCAATGGAGGGAGTTCTTGAGAGATTCCTAAAAAACTCGAAAGAAAAAGTAGATATAATATGTATTTTGTCAATTTAATTTAATTTTAATTTTTAAAGATACAATTTAATTTAAATAATCGTGAAAACGAAATAAAAAAACACGCCCTTTTGGAACGTGTTTTAAAACTAAACTAACTGCAATTATTTTTTAATAAACTTTTCTGAGGTAACACTACCATTGGATTGCGTTTTTACAATATACATCCCACTTTCTAAAGAAGAAACATCTACAACTGAAACAGCGGAAGAAGGAAAAACAGTCAATACTTCTTGACCAACAAGGGAATAAAATGATAAGGAATCAATGGAATTAGAAGATTCAATCGTCAACTTGTCAGAAGCCGGATTAGGATACATTTTAAACGCTGTAGCACTATCAAAAGACGCCGTGTTTAAGTGAGCCGGTCCTACAACAATATTTCCCAATGAAGTAGATTGTGTAGCTGGATTGGCATTCAATCCTTTTACAGTGAAACCATATTGAACGATTAAACCAGTAGGAATTGACGGCGCAGTAATGGTAAAATTCTGACCCGTTACTAAAGGAGCTGTTACCGAAACAACGGTAGCATAGCCATTAGCTGGATCTAATGCTTTAATAAAAGCAAAATTTTGATACGCAGAACTAATCGTATTACTAGAACAATAACCATTAAAAGTAACAGTATTTCCCGCTAAAGCTGCATTTTCTACATAGGTATCGCCTTCAAATATTTTATTTCCAATAGCCCCATTTGCCCAATACGTATCAGTAGCATTGTAGGTATTATAATTAGGATAAAGCGTTAAAGTATTTGATGGAACATCAATTACAGTTTTTAAATCGGCAACACCCCAAGCTTGACCAAATTGATAAACGGTTCCAGATAAATCAAAAACGTTAGCATATCCTACCCAAGCAGCACTAGCATCAACATTTACGGTTTGTGAGAATGAATTTTGAGACCATGCAAATAAACATAAGCTCAATGTGACAAGTAATTGTAATTTTCTTTTCATAATGGTTAATATAAGGTTAATATTTTGTTATTCTCAAAAGTAAAAAAAAATGATAATCCCATCAGACAGAAACATATATAAAAACTATACAAAACACAAAAGATATTTTTTTGTATTTTTATTTATTTAGGCCACAAATAACCTGCGTTTAATGGCACTAAACAAAAAGAGCTGCAAAAGTGATCACTAAATAAAATAATTAAATGTTGTGGTAATGATTAGGTAAACTATTACGATTTCGTTGTAAAAAAGCGTATTTTTTTTACTGTATTACTAAAAAAACAGCTTAAAAAAGCGAGAAATAAAATCTAGACGGCTTTTTTTAATAAAATGAAAATAAAGAATGTGCTACTGTAATAACGATAAAGTGGCTATGGTAGGTAAAAAGCAATCCTTTCGTTTCTAATTTCAATTTGTTTTTGCTAAAGAATAAATCTTCTCTGGATTAGCCAGGCCTACTAACTAAATAAGAGCCATCAATAACAGATTTTCAAGAAGAGTAGTAATCGGCACATTCAACCAAAAAAACTAGCATTGCGTTCAAAATGTGCTGCTAATGATTCAATTAATCCATTTATTCTCCCTACATTAGTGAATAATAATGATCTTTATTTATGATAAAGAACGAAATTATTTATAAAAATGACAAAAAAGAGTAGATAAAGTATTATAAATAGTATAAAAAATACTATTTACTTACCAAAAAGTACTAATTACAGGTATTAAAAAGGCATTTAATATACTTAAAAAATATATTTAATAGCTTAAAAAAGTATAATAAGTATACCAAAAAAACATATTTAATACCGCAAAAAATATATTTATTACTCTAAAAAAGCATAATAAGTATACCAAAAAAACATATTTAATACCTTAAAAAATATATTTATTACCCTAAAAAAGCATAATAAGTATA
>CAIWKX010000113.1 GCA_903913315.1 uncultured Bacteroidota bacterium
TGTATTTCTACGAATGTCTTTGATAAAATTCTCTGCTGTTTTTTTCTTGGGTGTTTTCATGATAATTCAAATTTAATGATTTTGAAAACACTCTCTTAGTTTTGACTTAAATCAGTACACTTTTTGCTGACGATTTACAATACGAAACATAATAAAAAAATATTTTCATTTATATGGGTTACCTTTTTACTTTTTGAATATTAACTAGTATAAAAACAAATTAATTATTCACAATTTAAAAATTATTTATCATGAAAAAATTACTTTCTATTGCTTTATTTGCTCTATGTTTTAGTGTAAATGCTCAATCTAGTTACACTATTTACGGAACTACTAACGGTTATCAAAATCTTACTCCTTCACAAGTTGTAACTCCAACTAATACTGGCGGGTATTCGGTTTATGGAACTACTAACGGATTCCAAAATCTTACTCCTTCTCAAGTTGTTACTCCTACTAATAATGGAGGTTATAATGTGTATGGGACTACGAATGGATTTCAAAATCTTACTCCTTCTCAAGTTGTTACTCCAACTAGTAATGGCGGATTTACTATTTATGGAACCACTAATGGGTTTCAAAATCTTACTCCTTCTCAAATTATTTCTCCAAGTCGTTTCTAATTAAAAAAATAAAAAATCAAGGGTTACCTTTTTACAATTTCACTATTAACAAGTATAAAACAATTAATCATTAACAATTTAAAATTTATTATCATGAAAAAAGTATTCTTCTTTATCGCATTTTTATTTGCAGCAGCAACTTCTTTTGCTCAAACTTCAACTTATGTTTCGGGTTACACTAACAGTAATGGAACTTATGTTCAAGGTTATTACAGAACCACTCCAAACAATACCCGAAATGACAATTATAGTACTGTTGGAAATGTAAATCCGTACACAGGATCTTATGGAACAAAACCAGCAGATAGTTATTATGTCGCTCCATCATCTTATTCTGCACCAATAAACACTTATTCTAATCCAAGCTATAGTACAAGCAATACTATTTATACAGGGTCTAGGGGAGGACAGTATTACATCAATAGTAATGGAAACAAAACATATATCAGTAGATAATTCAATATAAAACAAATCAATCTCTTTAGCCATAAAGAGATTGATTTGTTCTACCATTTTTAAAGTGACAAAAAAATGTTAAATTGCTGCCTTTAAGATTTTATATACAAAAATAAGGGTTACCATGGCAGACAAAAACAATTTTTCAAATCTTACTGACCAGGAGTTGTTAGTTAAAATAAAAGAGAATTCCGATTATTTAGGAATCGTTTATAAACGATGTAAAGCTAATTGTTTGGGGTTTATGAGGAAAATGACTAGTGGGAAAATTAGTGATTATGAACTGGAAGATGTTTTTCAAGATGCCAATATCATACTTTATGAAAAAATAGTAAAAGGTGATTTCGTACTTACAGCATCTTTTCAAACCTATTTGAATTCTGTTTGTCGTTTTCAATTATTGAATACACTTGAAAAAAGTAAATTGACTACTGACTATGAAGATAATTCGGATGATGCCTATGATGAAAACCCTAATGGTTATCATTCTTCTATAACTGATAGTTTGGATGCTGTAGATCACTCCAACGAACCGCAATTTTTAGCTATTGAGAAAGCTTTAGAAAAGATGAAAGCTGCCGGAGGTCATTGTTATGAATTGCTCACATTGTTTTGGTATCACAAAAAATCAATGAATGAATTGACTACTGAATTTGGTTATAACAATTCAGATACTACAAAAAATCAAAAGGCAAAATGTCAAAAGCGATTGGAAAAAATTGCTTATAACGAATTGAATCACTAGAAATGAAATTAGCTATCGACATAGTACAAAGTTTGTTGTTGCCAAAATTGGAAAAAGATGCCAATTTTGATGCCAACCAAAAGAATATAGCTTTTTGGGAAACGTTTACTACTGCCTTTCTTGATTTTGAAAAGGATGCTAAACCAGTATATGCAGTTATTTATAGTTTGGGATTAAAAGATGCCGATAGAATCATTTCTAAATTAGATACTCTTTACATTTCTTTGATAAAAGAGTTAGCAGAAAACCATGTTTTAGAGATTAGTTCTGAAGCTATTGATTATTTGATTACATCTAAAAATAGTGCTTTTGAAAAAGAAGTATTATTCTTTACGGATTTAAAAAATGCCATTACAAAAGTGGAACGTAAACGAATAAAAAAGGAACTGCCTAATGCGTATGATAAACTTAGCTTTGAGATTTCTGATGATGCCATTGCCTTAGCTATTACCAATAAAGAACGTGAAGCTCTCAAAGAAAAAATGAATTCTTGGGATAAGGAATTAGCAGTCACGGAAGAAACTCCTGTTTATTCTGTTTCTGCAAAAAAAGAGACTAAAGTTATCTCTTTATCTTGGATAAAATATGCAGTTGCAGCATGTATTGTTTTGACAGCAGGAATTATGTATTTTAAATTCAATATTGATAACAATGTTGTTCAACCTCGTGATACTAATGTGGTGACTGCTCCAGTTAAAAAAGACACTACTTCAAAAGGTATAATTACTGCTGAAATTCCTTCGGAAGCTATAGCTGAGGTGGCTAGTGTTACCAAAAATTCACCCGTTATTGAAAGTGGTTTGGGATTTGCTTCTAAAAAGAATAATATTAAAATTGTAGAAAATAATCAAAAGGCTAGAATGTTATCGATTGTTACTGCCATTGAAAAATATAGACAACTGCTTGAAAATGAATTTTCTGAAAATAAAGTGGCTAAAAGTTCTAAAGTAAAAGAATTAGAAACTAAAATTAACTCCCTTCAAAAGGAATTAGCATTATTGAAAGAAAGAGAAAAACAATATATTTTTGATGGTAAAGCATTGGTATTGTATGTTTCGACTACTGCTAAAGAAAATACTATTGTGCTTTATGGGGATAACTTTTATCTGAAAAGAGATGCTAATTACTATAGATTGACTGTTGCCCTGCAACCTCAACTTTATAAAAAAGTAAGCAATACAGAAGTAGTAAGCGCATTAGATAAAATTATTTTTGATTATGGAAATTAATACGATTTCATTTTTTAAAAAAGGAATTACCCTGTTTTTCAGTGTGATGTCCTTTTTTATGTTTGGACAAAACAAGGAAGAACCACAAATTAGAAAGGTATTCGACCAACTCGTTTTAGCGTATGGAAGTTCTAAAACTGCTCCAGAACTTGTAGTAATGAAGCAGAAACAGGATAGACCAGCCTTTTATAAATTTGACAAGAAACCCATTGTAACTATTGATACTTATTTATTTACTATTTGTAGAAGTTTTGGAAAAGACAGTTTAAATGCATTGTCCGTAGTCATTGGTCATGAATTGGCACACTATTATAATGAACATAGTTTTTGTACAGATTTTGCTTTTGCAATACGCAACAAAAATGAAGTTTTTTCTAAAAAAGTGAAGTTAATTGACAAAAACCAAAAAATAATTTACGAAACCCAAGCTGATGATAAAGGCTTGTTTTATGCTTCAATTGCGGGTTATGAACCATTTGAAGTACAGTCCAAATTATTAGATGCCATTTATACCCAATATCAATTAAAAGATGCCGATGGTTACCCAACAAAAGTGCAACGAAAAGAAATTGCTAAAAATGCCTTATTAAAAGCTAAAAGTTTATATGGAACCTTTACACTTGGATTAAAATATATTCAGGAGAAAAATTATGATAAAGCTATAGAAGCTTTTAATACAGTCAATAACGATTTTCCTTCCAGAGAGAATTATAATAATTTAGGAGTTGCTAAAACTAGGAAATCTCTACTCTTAAAAGTCAAAACTAGTGAGGAATATAAATTTCCAGACCGTTTTTTATATCCATTAGAAGTTGAAAATAAAAGTAGGCTTTCACAAGAAACCACTAGGAGTAATAATGACAGAGCACAGCAAATGACAGAATTATTATTAAGTGCCCAAAAAGACTTTCAAGAAGCAATACGATTAGACCCAAAATTTACTAAAGGTTATATTAATTTGGCTTGTGTTTATGAATTACAAGGGAAGTATAAATTGGCTCTCGGTACGATTGAGGAATTAACAAAAGATCAACAGAATAGTTATGAAGCTCGACGAATATTAGCTATAACTTATTATCATAATAACCAAGAAACCAATGCAAACTCTATTTGGAGTGCATTGAAAATGTAATTTATTTTAAAGATTCATTACTTGTAAATGAAATTATAAATATGAAAAGGATATTTTCACTATATTTTTTCTTGTTACCCTTTTTGGGTCATGCTCAGAATTTCCAAAATGATATTGATGTTTTACAAAAAAAGATCAATCGATATGAAAAAGGTGGAGATACTTTAAATCAAGATTATATTATATCATTAAATAATTTGGCTTCACTATATGAAGAACATGGAAACTCTTCACAAGCGGAGCAAATATTTTTAAAAACTTTAAATATTAGACAAAAATATTTAGGTTTAAATCATGTTGATGTCGCAAAATCTTTAATCCATTTATCTGATTTATATTACAATCAAGGTAAATACAATCAAGCGGAACCATTATGTCAAAAAGCATTGGAAATTCGAAAAATTACATTAGGAGAAAAAAACTCAGATTATGTTAAAACTCTGGGAAAGTTGGCAAGTATATATTTAGGGGAGGGTAAATATTCAGAAGCCGAAAAGTTGTATTTTCAAGGATTAGTAATTAAAAAAGAAATTTTTGGAGAAAATGATCCGAGCTATTTATTATCATTAAATAATATAATTTCATTATATATAACTCAAGGGAAATATTCACAAGCCGAAAAATACTATTTAAATATTTTAGAAATAAAGAAAAAAACAATAGGCGAAAAAAATCCAGGCTATATTACATCATTAAATAATTTAGCTGTAGCATATTTTTACCAAGGAAAATATTCTGATTCAGAATCTTTATATATAAAGGTAATTGATTTAAGAAAAGAGGTATTAGGAGAAAAAAATATTGATTATGCCTCTTCATTAAACAATTTAGCAGAATTATATAGGACGCAAAAGAAATTTGATAAAGCAGAGGTTTTGTATAAAAACGCATTAGATATTATTTCCGAAATACATAAAGAAAATGATGAAATTTATTTTATTTCATTAAGTAATTTAGCTTTATTATATACTGAAATAAATAACAGTACTGATGCAGAGCCTTTATTGATTAGAGTTTTAGAATGGACTAAGAGAAATTTTGGAGAAGAAAGTGCTAACTATGCAACTTCATTGCAGAATTTAGGAGCTTTTTATTTTTATCAGAGTAAATATTCAGAAGCAGAGAACTACTTATCTAAATCTCTAGAAATAAGAAAAAAAATATTAGGTAAAAACCATCCCGATTATGCATTATCATTGAATAGTTTGGCAAATTTGTATTCAATATTAAATGATTATACTAAAGCATTATCTTTAAACATAGAATCAATTGAAATAAGAAAAGAAATTTTAGGAAAAAATCATCCAGATTACATTTCAAGCTTATGTTCTTTAGCAGAAAATTATCAAGATTTATGTTTAAACAAAAATGCAGCTATATATTTTGATGATTTTGTAAAAATTAAACAGGAAAGAATGATAGAAGACTTTTATGGACTTACAGAAAATGAAATTGTAAGTTATCTTAAAATTAATAATTTTGAATTAATTAGACCTTTATCATTTTTAAATGATTTTTCAATAAATTATCCTGAAATCAATACTGATTTATATAGAAACGAATTAATAATTAAGAATTTATCATTACGAAATCAAGAGCGAATAACAAAATCAATACAAAAAAGTGGCAACCAATCGTTACGAGATAAGTATCAACAATTTTTAGCCAACAAGATAAAAATAAAGAAAATTCAAGAGTTGCCCTTGCTTAAGCGTCCTGCAAATTTTGTAGCACTCGTTGATGAAATGGAACAGATTGAAAAAGAGTTATCAAAAGAATCCTCTACATTTTCTGATTATAAAAAAGCAATGTCTGTTACATTAAATGATGTAAAAAATAAATTGACATCAAAAGATGTTGCAATAGATTTTATTTCTTTTAAATACTATAATAAAACCGTTACTGATAGAATAGTATATGCAGCTTTCATAGTGAAGAAGGATTTTAAAGTACCTAAGTTTATTTCACTTTTTGAAGAGAAACAGTTAGACTTTTTGTTGGGCAGAAATAAAACAGAACTCGATAGCACTCGCATCGATGAACAGTATTTAGACAAAGCAATTAGTGATTTGTTTTTGAAACCACTGGAAAAAGAATTACTAGGAATTACAACCATTTATTTATCACCAACAGGATTAGGACATCAGATTGATTTTGCTGCTCTCCCGTTATCTGAAAATCAAACTTTTGGAGAAAAATACAATCTTCATATTTTAAGTTCCCCCGCTGAATTAGTAGATTATAAGGTTTCCAGTTTGGATAAAAAAAATAATATTGCGTTACTGCTTTATGGAGGGATAGATTACAATAAAAATCAGCCTAAAGCTGAAATTGATAAAGAAATAATGAAGAACACTAATGATATTATTTCATTAAGAAGTCAAAGTGGGATTTCAGGATTTGATTATTTGAATGGTACTAATAAAGAAATTAATCAAATACAACAGAAAGCCACTCAAAATGGGTTTACTACAATCGTTTTTAAAGAAAAAGAGGCAACAAAAGAAAGCATTAAAGCATTAGATGGAAGAACAACTCCGTATGTATTGCATTTAGCCACACATGGTTATTTTTTCCCCGACCCTGAACAAGAAACGCCAAAAGATTTTAATTTTGAAATAGAAAAGTCTAAGATATACAAAACCTCTGATGATCCTATGCTACGTTCAGGGTTAATATTTGCAGGAGCTAATAAATACTGGAGTAAAACTGTCGAAAATACTGCAACGGATGATGGCATTTTAACCGCAAGCGAAATTTCCAATCTAGATTTAAGTGCTTGCCAATTAGTGGTATTGAGTGCTTGTGAAACTGGATTAGGTGAAGTAAAAGGCAGTGAAGGAGTTTTTGGTTTGCAACGTGCTTTTAAAATGTCAGGCGTCAAAAACATTATCATGAGTTTGTGGAAGGTTCCGGACGCGCAAACTGCTGAACTTTTTGATATTTTTTATAGTGAGTGCTTTGCTGGTAAAACTATTCATGAAGCTTTTCAGTCCACTCAATCTCAAATGAAATCAAAATATTCTCCTTTTTATTGGGCAGGTTTTGTTTTGTTGGAGTAGAGAAAATTATTTATTCACTTTTATTATTATTTGTTGGTGCAAAATCTTTTCCAAGCAAATAACCAACCACCAGAGTTACAATTGGAAGACCTTGTTCATTAGAAATTAACTTTTCGCTAATAGTTACCAAAATTGACGTAATTATGAATATACCAACTAAATTTTTTGCCATCAAATATATAGATTCCAATACCATTGACGCCATTTTTTCAGGCTTTCCAGAACCTGTGAAAATATTATCTTTAGATATTGATAATGAATATATACCAAAAAAAATTATTAGTAGGCTACATATACCTGAAATAATTAAAATGAAAAGTGTCGTTGAAATACTCATAAAATTTGCTTTAAAGGTTTAGTAAATAATTATACGTTCTGATAATATTGATTTTCAATGCCAGAAGCTATACTTCCTAATAAATCAATTTGATCGTGGGTTTTCGCATCTATATGAATAAACGAAAGAAGATTCTTTTTTTCTTCGATATAAATTGGTGATTGTAGTATTTCTGATAATTTTGAAATATTTTCAAACTCAACTTTATACAGACTATTCGGATACGCTTTTTCTTTTGAAATGTTGACTTCAAACGTTTCTCCTTTGTAAATAATTTTAATTTTTTTCATGATTATTTAATATTTCAACAAATGTTTAATAAATATTTTGTAAAAACAAACGTTAACTAGGTATTTGACTAAAGAAAGTTCATAATATAGCATTACTATCCATTCTGTGAAAAATTCCAATTCGTTAACAAATTACAGAATGGGGATTTTTAAAATTTAAACAAAATTTGGCAAAACATATTCTATAAACCATTGTGGAGGATTGCTGGTTTTTAGTTCTAAATCGCCTTTATAGCATTCAGCAATTAATTGATTTTTCTTGCCTGAGTTGTCAAACAAATAGGCACGGTAACAAAAGGGCAACAGTGAAGGAAGCAATTCTAGGGTTCTAACATAGCGTTCAAGGACTTTTTTGTCTGGGACATCGTGCCCGCCATGGCTTACTCTGTTGGATATTCTTGAGATATTAACTTCAGGTTTATCGATACAAACAAAGTACAAATAAGGTTTATATCCTGATTGTGCCATTTGTTTAATTTCCTCTACTTTTGATGGATGACTCATCACCGTTTCAAAACTGAATGATTTTTGTTGCACAATTAGTAGATGTCTTATGAAGGAAGCGATAAAAGAACCTTCGTAGCTATGGGAGTCCTCAGAATTATCGACAATACAGTTTTCTTTAATATGAATGTCTATCGAGTGTCCGTCTGCTATTGCTTTGTTTATAAGCGACTGTGAATTGGGTAATTGTTTGAAAGCTTCTAAATCTACTTGAGTTGCAAATAAACCAATACTCTTTAAATCAATCAGCGAAGTGTCGAATAGTTTTTTTTCTAATAGGTCGGCATTAACAAAATAACCTGTTTTCTCTTTATACTCACTTTGGAAAGCTTCAAATAAAGTGCTTTTTCCTGAGCCATTCGGACCCGCAAATATTCGAACTCTTTTATTACTTGCCATGAAATACCATTCCTTTTTCTAAAATAATTTTGGCTGGTTTTCTTTCTAGTACTTCTATTTGTTTTTTTGAACCATCTGGCAGTTCTTCATAAACAATTCCGTTTTCAATATAAGTCACCACTAAATCTAAAGCCTTAGAACGTCTAACAGCATTGTCGCCACTTATTATACCAGCTTTTACTAGTGATTTCGTTTGGTTATAATCTTGTCTAAAAACACTTTTGCCTTTCATAAAAAATAGGATTTTAATATGTAACAAATATAATGAATAATAGTGAATTGTAATAGTTAAAAAAAATCACTTTGTTGGGTTACCTTTTTAGTTTTTAAGTATAAACAGTTGAAACTCCAATCTAAAGCAAATTCAACAAACTTAAAAAAAAAATTATCATGGGATTATTCGACTTATTTAAATCGCCAGAACAAAGAAAACAACAAGAACAAATTAATCAGTTGCGAAAACAAATATTTCCTGGAGGAAGACAACGACAAGAGCAAGAGGTTCAAGAAGTTCGCCAATTATTAAATTTCAAATATTCTAAAGAGGCTACAGAATATGCCTACAGCTATGCCGTTATATCTTACTTCACTTCAAATTATTCTAATGGGAATGAATTAACTGATGTAATTCTTAGAAATTCAAAATGTACTGTATCAAGAGAAGATGCATTAATAATAGCTCAGTTTGCCATACTAAAAAGACATTATAACTCTAATGATTCATTAGTTCAAACATTACATAAAAAAACTGATGGTGAAAAGTTATTTATGGTAGTTTTTGGCGGTATTGTAGAGATTAAAAGAGCCTACAAAGATCTGACCAATTATGGAAAATTTGAGGTAATTTTATTTAATTCAGTGGTTGCGTTTTTAGAATATGAATCTGAATATCCGGGTAAATATGAAAGTATAAAAAATGATTTATTCATACATATATTCAAGCAAGCCAGAGTGTACAATATACAAATGACCGATATAGAACTTGCACAATTTGTTAATTCAAGATTTGAAACGTACTTGGAAGAAA
>CAIWKX010000114.1 GCA_903913315.1 uncultured Bacteroidota bacterium
AACTGTAGAATTAATTTCAAGTGCTTTAATCGATATGAAATTGCACATGGAAGGCACCTCAACCATTGACCCAGACTCTTTTGAAAGAACTACATTAGCGGAATTGAATATGCCTTCAGAAATTGTAATGCGCCACCGTACTCCTCAGTTTGGCCACATTTTTTCTAGCGATGAATATTCTGCTGGGTATTATAGTTATTTATGGGCTGATGTTATTTGTGCCGATGCCTATGAAGCTTTTACTGAAGCTAAAGGACCTTATGACAAAGAAGTGGCTAAACGCTTATTGAAATACGTTTTCAGTTCAGGAAACACCACTGACCAAGGTGACGCTTATCGTTCTTTTAGAGGAAGAGATGCAAAGGTAGATGCTTTAATGAGAGCCAAAGGTTTTCCGATGGTAAAATAGTTTCACAACGAATCATAAAACAATTTTAGAATAAAAAAAGCTTTGTCAAAATTTAATCCTTTGACAAAGCTTTTTTAATGAGAAATATCAAGGTGATTGTTCTTCCCTTCATTTACAATCAATCCGCCACTATACATTCCGGTAATAAAGCATTCAGCGGTGTTTTTACCAAGGTTAATTACAGGGATTTCTTTGGGTTGATGAACTGCTTCTATCCGAATATGTTCTCCTATAATTTGACCTTTATCAATACATAAATGGCCGAAAGTTGATGTATAAGGTTCCATCACAGTACCATAAAAAATATTGTTGTTGCCCCCTTCCACTTTCAGACATGTATCAAATCCACCTCCCGAAATGACTCCATGATAAAAACTATTTGAATTGATAAAAGAGGTGGGGTCTGGAGTAATACTTATTCCTATTTTGGCATGACGAATGCGAACATCATAAAAACTACAATATGTAATACCCCCATGATTTTGAGCTAAAAAATGTAAAGCTGTTCCGTTAGTAAAACCGAAAATCAATACATTAGACAAGCTGAAACTCTCAATCAAATTGGAGGTTGCTTTCAACAATAATCCATCAGTAGCTTTACTCGTTTTATCATATATAGTGAAGTTATTCAATACCACATTAGAGCCAACAACTTCCATAGCGGCAGTAGAACCTGTATACCAAAAAATGGTTCCATTGTAAGGCGTTTGATTAGGAATTGAGCCTCGACCAGAGCCTATAATAGTCACTCCTGCTTTTACAATAAGAGTTTGTTCAATTTTGATATAACCTGGTTTAACAAAAATTGTAGCACCAGTAATGGCAGCACTATCTATTGCTCTTTGAAAGAAAACACTATTGTCAGAATCACTATTCATTACAACTCCAAAATCTTCAGGAGATAGCTCATTACTATATCCCTTTTGAGCGGTAATAAGATTTGTAAAACCATAAAAGAAAATCAAAAATAGTATAATTTGTTTTTTTGGATTCATTTCTTTTTGTTTAAAAATTACAATATTTAAAGAATAAAGTTTAACCTAATATTACTTTTAAAAATAAGTAAAGTAGTTTCTTCTACAACAAATCACGACGAAACGACTTACTATTTTGAAGACAAAGGGCTACTTA
>CAIWKX010000115.1 GCA_903913315.1 uncultured Bacteroidota bacterium
AGTAATACATGGTGGTCAACACCATGAAAAAGTTACCGGTGCAGTTATGACTCCGGTTTTTCAAACGTCAACCTATGCTCAAACAAGCCCAGGTCAGCCAGTAGGCGATTATGAATACAGTAGAGCAGCAAATCCGACGCGCCAAGCTTTGGAAGACGCTCTGGCTTCTATAGAAAATGGAGCAAGAGGTTTAGCATTTTCATCCGGTTTAGCAGCAACAGATTGCTTGTTGCGAATGTTCAAAGCAGGAGATGAAATTATAGCAATGGACGATTTGTACGGTGGAACATACCGATTATTTACTCGTTTATACAAAGATAGTGGTATTAAATTTCATTTTGTTGATATGAATGATTTTGAAAAATTCGAGTCATTAATTAATAAAAACACGAAATTAGTTTGGGCGGAAACACCAACAAATCCTTTAATGAAATTAGCAGACATTCAAGAAATCGCTAAAATCACAAAAAAGAACAATATTCTTTTTGCGGTGGATAATACTTTTGCTACACCTTATCTTCAAAAACCATTAGATTTGGGAGCAGATATTGTAATGCATTCTGCTACAAAGTATCTTGGCGGACATTCTGATGTTATTGCAGGAGCATTAATTATAAAAGATAAAGATTTAGGCGATGAATTGCATTTTAAACAATTTGCTACTGGAGGAACACTTGGACCAATGGATAGTTATTTAGTTTTAAGAGGAATCAAAACCTTGCATTTGAGAGTTCAGAGACATTGCGAAAATGGTATGAAAGTTGCCGAATTTTTAAGCAATCATCCAGAAGTTGATAAAGTATTCTATCCAGGATTACCTGATCATCCTTTTCACGATATAGCTAAAAAGCAAATGAGTGGTTTTGGAGGAATGGTTTCGTTCACCTTTACTTCAGGAAAAAAAGAAGATGCCATTTCATTTTTAGAAAAATTAAAAGTATTTACCTTAGCCGAATCATTGGGAGGTGTCGAAAGTTTAGCAAATCATCCGGCTTTAATGACTCATGCCTCTATTCCAGAAGATAAGCGAATAGAAGTTGGAATTACAGATGACCTTGTTCGATTAAGTACGGGGGTTGAAGACATTGATGATTTACTTGCTGATTTAGAACAAGCTTTTAGATAAAAAACAAAAATCCCGATTCAATTTTGAATCGGGATTTTTATTATTGTTGACAAGGCTATTATTGAATGTAATAAATATAACCAAAGTTTAACCAAATATTCCAATCGTTAGCTCTGTTTTCTAAATACACTTTTGGATCTGGACTTAAACCATCCACCCAATTAGAAAAATAATATTGAAATCGTAAATCTACCATTAAGTCTGATAATGGTGTTAATTTGTATCTAGTTCCAATACTAGAAACCACAGACCAAGTTGTACCTCCTTTGGTATCAAAAGCACCAATATATTTTATGGGAGTTACAGTGGGTAATTGCCCTAAACCAGGTCCCATTTCAGAATAAGCTTTTGGAGAATAAAAACTATATTGACCTCCTAAACTAATAAAGGGACCAAAACTTCCAATAGTAGCTGTAAAATCTCTAATACTATATGGAAAAAATTCTAACTGCATTCCTATGTTTGTTACTTCTGTACTACCTCTCATGGCTCTCAATTGATTTGCCATTAAAGAAGTTTTACTTGGGTCTACCCATTGGCCATAATGTTTTAAGTCAGTTTTATTGTATGATAATTCACTTCTTAATTTGAAGTGATCATTAAAATAAGTTTCTGGTGTATAACAACTACATTCAGCTTTATAAGAAAAATTCAAATAATGAATTAGACCTATTCCATAACCAGTATTTCCAGCATTTGTGGCAAAATTATGTCTTTCCCCATAATCTGATTGGAAAGCAACAGGACCGACAATTGCACCTATTTCGTGAGAAAAACCAAATTGAGCCACTGCTTTATTAGTAAAGCCAAACAAAATCAGAAAAATTATAATGAAATACTTGTTCATTGGTATACAAATTAATTCAATTAGCGACAAATATATAAAAACATAATTCACTTATAAAATAAAATAAAAAAATACTTATTTGTAATGAAAAATAAGGGTAAAAGTTTTAAAATCAACCGATAATTTCAAGTAGCATCAAAAAGTATTAGGAAAAAATTAAAAAGTATGAGAATTTAAAAAAAATTGTGCCATTATTTTAATAAAATGTATATTTGTCGCATATTACGAAATCGTTTTCTTAAACATTAATATTATAATTTTATGTCACAAAGTATTAACGCATTCATTGATTTAGTTGCACAAAGAAATGGCAACGAACCAGAGTTTATGCAAGCAGTTAAAGAAGTTGCTGAAACAGTAATTCCTTTTATAGAAGAAAATAAAAAATACCAAAACAAAATGCTTTTGGAAAGAATGGTTGAACCAGAAAGAGTAATCATGTTCAGAGTAGTTTGGATTGATGATGCTGGAAAAACTCAAGTTAACAGAGGGTACAGAATTCAGATGAACTCTGCAATTGGTCCTTACAAAGGAGGAATTCGTTTTCATCCAACTGTGAATTTAAGCATTTTGAAATTTTTAGCTTTTGAGCAAACTTTCAAAAACAGTTTGACTACATTGCCAATGGGCGGTGGTAAAGGAGGTTCTGATTTTGATCCAAAAGGGAAATCGGATATTGAAATCATGAAATTTTGTCAAGCTTTTATGACAGAGTTATCTAAACATATTGGTGCAGATACAGATGTTCCTGCTGGAGATATTGGTGTTGGTGGAAGAGAAGTTGGCTATATGTTTGGTCAATATAAAAGAATAAGAAATGAATTTACAGGAGTTTTAACTGGTAAAGGAATTTCTTTTGGAGGATCTTTAATTCGTCCAGAAGCGACAGGATATGGTGATGTATATTTTGCTCAAAGTATGCTAGCAACTAAAGGGGATAGTTTCACTGGAAAAACTGTAGTAGTTTCAGGTTCTGGTAACGTGGCTCAGTATGCTACTGAAAAAGCGACTCAATTGGGTGGAAAAGTGGTTACTATGTCTGATTCATCTGGATATATCTATGATGCTGATGGGATTACTGCAGAAAAATTAGCTTACGTAATGGAAATTAAAAACGTGAACTACGGAAGAATTTCAGATTATGTAACTAAATATCCAAACGCAAAATTTGTCGCTGGAAAACGTCCGTGGGAAGTGAAATGTGATGTAGCTTTACCATGTGCAACTCAAAATGAATTAAATGAAGAAGAAGCAAAAACATTAGTTGCCAACGGATGTATTTGTGTTGCTGAAGGGGCTAATATGCCTTCAACTCCCGAAGCCATGCATGTTTTTCAAAATGCTAAAATTTTATTTGCTCCTGGAAAAGCTTCTAATGCTGGTGGTGTTGCAACCTCTGGTCTTGAAATGTCTCAAAACTCATTACGTTTGAGTTGGACTTCTGAAGAAGTAGATGAAAGATTAAAAAGAATTATGTCTGACATCCATGCATCATGTGAAAAATATGGTAAAGAAGCTTCAGGATATATTGACTATGTAAAAGGTGCAAATATTGCAGGCTTCGTTAAAGTAGCTGATGCAATGCTAGCGCAAGGAATTGTTTAAACATTAAGCAATCAAATTTATATAAACCTTCTTTCAAATTTTGAAAGAAGGTTTTTTTATTGCTTTATATGAAAACAATTATAACTGCGTTTTATAGTATATTTGTCGATAAAATTTATTTTAAATAATGTTTAAACAAGTTTTTATTTTAGCCTTATTTAGTTTTTCAATTGGTTTTTCACAGAATAACCAGTTATGGAAAGGTTATTTTTCATTTAATCAAGTTACAGCTATTTCAGAATCTCCAACTGCTGTTGTTGCATCTTCAGAAAACGCTATTTTTTCAAAAAATCTTAATACAAACGATATAAAAACCACCACCACAGTTGATGGATTAAAAGCAGTTTCTATCACAGCTCTTTATTATAGTGCAACGACTAAAATAACTTTTGTAGGAAACAGCAATGGCTTGTTATTACTAATGATGCCAGACGGGACATTTATTCAAAAAATAGGAATTATAAGTGATGTTCCTGTTCCCACAACAATAAAAAAAATCAACCATTTTCTTGAGAATAATGGTAAAATATATGTTTCTTGTGATTATGGAATTTCTATTTTTGACTTAACTACATTAGAATTTGGAAATACCTATTATCTAGGTCCCCAAGGGGCTTATGTTGCTGTGGAACAAACAGCAATCAATAACGGATTTATTTATGCAGCCACCAAAGGAAATCCTTCAGGGAGTGGAATTAGAAAAGCAAATTTATCCAATCAGTTTTTGGATGATTACAATCAATGGGTTGATATTTCTGGAAATGAATGGAATGGGGTAATAAGTTTTGGGCCAAATATTTTTGCTATAACAACAGCTACAAGTGTTTATAAATATGATGGAACTAATTGGACTGTTTTTTCTTCATGTCCAGAAAGCTTATTACATATTCAATCTACAACAGATTATATAATAATAACATCACCCAATAATGTATATATATATAATCAAGGTTTGCAACCAGTTACTCATATCCAAAGCAATCAAATTACAGCTACTCCAGTCACATTTACTTGTGCAACGGTTATTAATGATGTGATTTATATTGGTACAAATGAAAATGGAATCCTCACTTCAAGCATTTCAAATGCTACTAATTTTAGTTTTATCCTTCCTAATGGCCCCATAAGAAATAGAATTTTTAGAGTAAAAAAATCAAGCGCAGCACTTTGGGCTTTATACGGTCGTTATGATCAATATTACAATCCCTATAATCCAAATCCTCCTTATGGACTTTATCAATACCCTATAAGTAAATATACCAATGATAATGGGTGGACTTTTATTCCGTATTCTAATTTATTAGGAGCAAAGTCATTATCTAATATCACTTTTAATCCTAATAATGACAATCAGTTTTATGTTAGTTCCTATTTTTCTGGACTACTAAAAGTAGTTAATGAAGTGCCTACAATACTATACAATACCACAAATACAGGGTCAAATGGTTTAGAATCACTACAGTCGACACCGCCTAATCCTTCCTATATTGACATCCGTGTAAACGGCCCAGCTTTTGATAGAAATGGCGATTTATGGATGACTAATAATTATTTGGTTAAACCTTTAAAAGTATTGAGAAGTAACGGACAATGGCAGTCGTATGATTTTACTTCAGCTGAATCTGCAAGCGATTTAAAAGACACCAGTTATGGTATTCCAGTTGTTGACAAAAATGGTACTAAATGGCTTTCTCAAGACCGAAACGGTGTCGTTGGATTTAATGAAAACTACAACAATAAATTTATTACAATTAAAACAGGCACATCCGGAAATCTACCCAACGGAGATGTAAGATGTCTGGCTATTGACACCAAAAACCAACTTTGGATAGGAACAATAGCAGGTTTACGAATTGTGCCATCAGTAGATTCTTTTCTTACCGATACGGATATTCAATCAAAAGCCATCATTATTTTAGAAAATAATCTAGCCCAAGAATTATTTTATTCTCAATTTATTATTGATATTGCGGTTGACGGAGCTAATAGAAAATGGGTATCCATTGCAGATTCAGGAGTGTATTTAGTTTCATCAGACGGACAGCAAACTATCTATCATTTTACTAAAGATAATTCACCGTTACCAACCAATAACATCAATGATATTGAAATTGATGGAGCCACTGGAGAAGTGTTTTTCGCCACCGATAGCGGAATGGTTTCTTTTAAAGGAGTTTCTACTGCAGCCAGTGGCGATTTGAGTAGTGTTTATGTCTATCCAAATCCTGTTCGACCCGAATTTACTGGCACCGTAAAAATCTCAAATTTAACCAATAAAGCCATTGTTAAAATCACGGACATAGAAGGAAGTTTAGTTTTTGAAACTACTTCCGAAGGAGGAACTATTGAATGGGATACTACTGCTTTTGGAAAATACAAAGTAGCCTCTGGCGTCTATATGATTTTTGTTTCGGCCCAAGATGGTAGTGATACTACAGTTAAAAAAGTGATGATTATCCGATAAAAGTTTATTGTTAGTTGTTCCGTCTTTTACAGCCATAACTATAAACTATAAACTTCAAACCATGTTGGTAAAAACCAAAGCAATCGTAATTTCTTCCCTAAAATATCAAGAAAAAAGCTTGATTGTAAAATGCTTTACCCAATCCGATGGATTGAAAAGTTATTTCGTTCAAAGTGCTTATTCTGGAAAAAAATCCAACCAAAAAATCGCTTATTTTCAACCTTTAACTATTCTTGAAATCGAAGCCCATCACAAGAATAAAGGCACCTTAGAACATTTTAAAGAAATTAAATTAGCCACTGCTTATCAAAGCATCAACACTGATATTGTTAAAAGCACTATAGTGATTTTTCTCTCCGAAGTGTTGCATCATAGCATTCAAGAAGAAGAAAAAAATGAAGACTTATTTACGTTTTTAGAAACCGCTTTAATTTGGTTAGACACCCACGAAGAAACATCAAATTTTCATTTAATATTATTGTTGGAAATCACAAAATTCCTCGGATTTTATCCTAATAAGACAGAAGCCGATTTTAAATTTTTTGAAATGACAGAAGGTAACTTTTCTTTTTCTCAAGGAATAAGTTGTCTGTCCGAATATGAAACCTTTTTGCTTAAAAAATTAATTCAGCTAAAATTTGATGCTAATCAAAAAATATTTGCTGGCATAGAACGTCAAATCTTACTAAAAATCGTATTAGATTACTATTCCATTCACTTAGACGGATTCAAAAAACCAAAATCGATAGATGTTTTAAAGGAAGTTTTTTCTTAAAAATATAAAAAATCACAATTCTTTCGGAATTTTTGGCAAAAGCCCATTCTCTTTTGTCTATTTTCTATTCTCTTTTATCAAAATTCCTTACTTTCGCAAACTGATTTAAGAATGCGACAAAATGAGTACAAAATTTACTGAATACAAAGGACTTGACTTGCCAACAGTGGCATCTGAAGTTCTTGATTTTTGGAAGAAAAACCACGTCTTTGAACGAAGTGTTACTTCTCGTGAAGGAAACCAACCTTTTGTGTTTTTTGAAGGACCGCCTTCGGCAAACGGTTTGCCAGGAATTCACCACGTAATGGCACGTGCCATAAAAGATATTTTTTGTCGTTATAAAACTCAAAAAGGATTTCAAGTAAAGCGTAAAGCAGGTTGGGATACTCACGGCTTGCCTGTGGAATTGGGGACCGAGAAAGAATTAGGCATCACCAAAGAAGATATCGGAAAAACCATTTCGGTGGAAGAATACAACGAAGCGTGTAAAAAAACAGTAATGCGTTACACCGACGTATGGAACGACCTAACTGAAAAAATGGGGTATTGGGTAGATATGGAAGATCCATATGTGACTTACAAATCCAAATACATGGAAAGCGTTTGGTGGTTATTGAAGCAAATTTATAATAAAGATTTACTATACAAAGGTTACACCATTCAACCTTATTCTCCTAAAGCGGGAACTGGATTATCTTCACACGAAGTCAATCAGCCTGGGAGTTATCGAGATGTAACGGACACTACAGTTGTAGCTCAATTCAAAACAAAACCAGAAACATTGCCAAACTTTCTCCAAGGATTTGGAGAGGTTCATATTTTAGCTTGGACTACCACTCCTTGGACGTTGCCCTCTAATACTGCTTTAACAGTGGGCCCAAAAATCGATTATGTTTTAGTTGAAACATTTAATCAATATACGTTCCTTCCTGTAAAAGTAATTTTGGCTAAAAACTTAGTTGGAAAACAATTCGGAAAAGGATTTTTTCAATCGGTTGAACCTTCAGATTTTGAAAATTTTAAAGAAGGTGATAACCTGCCTGCCGGCAAGACAGGAAATATTCCATACCAAATTCTAACGGAATGTAAAGGAGCTGATTTAGTCGGAATTCGTTATGAGCAATTGATGCCATTAGCTTTACCTTATCAAAATCCAGAAAATGCATTTAGAGTTATTGCTGGTGATTTTGTGACTACTGAAGACGGAACTGGAATTGTGCACACGGCTCCAACGTTTGGTGCAGATGATGCCAAAGTGGCCAAAGAAGCAACGCCAGAAGTGCCGCCAATGTTGGTTTTAGATGCGAATCAAAACCCAATGCCGCTTGTTGATTTACAAGGCAGATTTATTCAAGGATTAGGAAGCTATTCTGGTAAGTATGTTAAAAACGAATATTACAACGATGGTGAGGCTCCAGAACGCTCCGCTGATGTTGAAATTGCTATCCAATTAAAAGAAGAAAATAAAGCGTTTAAAGTCGAAAAATATGTGCACAGTTATCCTCATTGTTGGAGAACCGACAAACCGATACTATACTATCCATTAGATTCTTGGTTTATCAAAGTAACTGAAATCAAAGATCGAATGTTTGATTTGAACGAAACTATCAATTGGAAACCCAAAGCAACGGGTGAAGGTCGTTTCGGAAATTGGTTGAAAAATGCTAACGATTGGAACTTATCGCGTTCACGCTATTGGGGAATTCCATTACCAATTTGGAGAACTGAAGATGGAACGGAGGAAATGCTAATAGGTTCGGTAGAAGAATTGTATGCTGAAATTGAAAAATCAATCGCTGCAGGTTTCCAATCAGAAAATCCGTTCCAAGGGTTTGTGGTTGGAAATATGAGCGAAGAAAACTACGATTTAGTTGATTTACATAAAAACGTTGTTGACAAGATTGTTTTAGTATCCCCATCAGGAAAAATGATGAAACGCGAATCCGATTTGATTGACGTTTGGTTTGATTCAGGTGCGATGCCTTATGCACAATGGCATTATCCTTTTGAAAACAAGGATTTAATTGATGAAAACAAAGCGTTTCCAGCTGATTTTATTGCAGAAGGTGTTGATCAAACACGTGGTTGGTTCTATACATTGCATGCTATTGGAACGTTAGTTTTTGATAAGATTGCTTATAAAAATGTGGTTTCCAATGGACTAGTTTTAGACAAAAACGGACAAAAAATGTCCAAACGATTAGGGAATGCAGTAGATCCATTTGCTACTCTAGCAGAATATGGACCCGACGCTACCCGATGGTATATGATTTCCAATGCTAATCCGTGGGACAATTTAAAATTTGACATTGAAGGCGTAGCAGAAGTTCGTAGAAAATTTTTCGGAACCTTGTATAACACGTATTCGTTCTTTAGTTTGTATGCAAACATTGATGGGTTCAAATATGCAGAAGCTGAAATTCCATTAAATGAACGACCAGAAATTGACCGTTGGATTTTATCAGAATTGCACACTTTGATAAAAAATGTGGATGATGCTTATGCTGATTATGAGCCTACCAAAGCTGCTCGCGCTATTTCTGAATTCGTTCAGGAAAATTTGAGTAATTGGTACGTTCGTTTGTGTAGAAGACGTTTCTGGAAAGGAGAATATGGAACAGATAAAATAGCGGCTTATCAAACTTTATATACCTGTTTGTTAAATGTGGCTAAACTTTCTGCTCCCATAGCGCCATTTTTCATGGACAAACTTTACAGAGATTTAACACAGGCAACACATTCAGAGGAATTTGAGTCAGTACATTTGGCAAAATTTTCAAATTCGGTTGAAAACTTTGTTGATAAATCGTTAGAGAGCAAAATGATGAAAGCACAGACCGTTTCATCACTAGTTTTATCCCTTCGAAAAAAGGAAATGATAAAGGTGCGTCAACCGTTGCAAAAGGTGATGATACCTGTACTTGACGCCAATCAGCGGGCTGAAATTGAAGCTGTTTCTGACCTGATAAAAGCCGAAGTAAACGTGAAAGAAGTCGAACTTCTTGACGATGCATCGGGTGTTTTAGTGAAGCAAATTAAGCCTAATTTTAAAGCATTAGGACCTCGTTTTGGAAAGGATATGGGATTGATTTCTAATGTAATACAAAAATTTTCGCAAGAAGAGATCAATGAAATTGACACTAAAGGGGAGCTATCGCTTGTTATTTCGGGAAAAAGTATAATTTTAACATCCGAAGATGTAGAAATATCTTCACAAGATATTCCAGGATGGTTGGTCGCTAATGCAAACGGAATCACAGTAGCTCTAGACATCACAATTTCGGAAGATTTGAAACAAGAAGGAATTGCAAGAGAATTGGTAAACAGAATTCAAAACATCAGAAAAGATTCTGGATTTGAAGTTACCGATAAAATTAAAGTTCAAATTCAACGCAGTGGCGAATTAGAGCAAGCAATAAAAAATAACGAAAGCTATATCAAAGACGAAACGTTAACCGAAGAATTAGATTTTGTTGACAAGTTGGAAAATGGTGTAGAAATAGAATTTGACGAAATAAAAACAAGAATATTAATTTCAAAATAGTATAAAGATGATTGAAGAAATGATGAGATACTCGGACGCTGATTTAGCAGAGTTTAAAGAAATTATCTTAAATAAAATTGAGAAAGCACAAGCTGATTTAGAACTTATCAAAAGTGCTTATATGAATGATTTGAATAATGGAACGGATGATACATCGCCAACATTTAAAGCATTTGAAGAAGGAAGTGAAACAATGAGTAAAGAAGCAAATTCAGCTTTGGCTATTCGCCAAGAGAAATTTATTCGCGACTTAAAAAACGCACTTTTTCGTGTTGAAAACAAAACCTATGGTGTTTGTAAAGTAACAGGGAAATTAATCGGTAAAGAGCGATTAAAAATTGTACCTCATGCTACAATGAGCATTGAAGCAAAAAATTTACAACGATAATTACAATTTTGTAATTCAAAATACAACGCTCCAAAAGGAGCGTTTTTTTTAGAAAAATAATCCTATTTTTGCACCACAAAAAATAAAAAAAATGAAACTTAGAAATTCGGCATTTATAATCTTTTTGATATTATTAATAGATCAATACTCAAAAGTATTTGTAAAAACGAATTTTGTATTGGGCGAACAAGTAAAGGTTTTTGGCTGGTTTAAGTTTTTATTTATTGAAAATGAAGGAATGGCATGGGGTACCGTTATTCCGGGGGAATACGGAAAATTATTTCTTACCGTTTTTAGAATTATTGCTGTTTTTGCGATAGGGTATTGGCTTTGGGATGCTACTCAAAAAGAAAAATCAAAATACCTTATTGTTGCTATTTGTTTGATTTTTGCAGGAGCCTTAGGAAACATTATAGATTCTGTGATCTATGGTGTAATGTTCGATGATAGTCGAAATCATTTATCTACTTTTTTCCCAAAAAATCATTACGGAACTTGGTTTCATGGCAAAGTTGTGGATATGTTTTACTTCCCTTTCATTGAAGATTATAAAATGCCAAACTGGTTGCCATTTATAGGAGGAAAAGAAGTTACTTTTTTTAATGCTATTTTCAATGTTGCCGATTTTTCAATTTCAACAGGAGTTGGAATTCTAATCTTTTTCAATAAAAAAGCATTTGCTCATCAGCCGAAACCAAAACATGTAACGTATTCTTCCGTTTTAGATCACGAAGAAGATTAGAACCTATAAATTTCAGTAGGAGTAATACAATAATTCAATCGGATATCATTTAGCGATATATCTTCAATAACAGTTTCTGCTTCAAAGAAAGACAATCCTATCTTTATAGTTTCAGATTTACATTCTGACAAGAATTTATCATAAAATCCTTTACCATATCCAACACGATTTCCTTTTAAATCGAAAGCTAATAAAGGCACAAATACCACATCAATTTTATTTACAGGAACTTCCAAACCATTTAGAGGTTCAGGAATATTGTATGCATTTTTCTTGAATTTAGTATTGTCTGTAAGAAGATAATGAGACATTCCTAAAGTAGCAAAATCACTTTTAGAAACTACAATTTCCTTATCTTTTCCAGCTAAAATTTGAAGAATAAATTCGGTGTCAATTTCTTTTTGTTCTGCAATTGTTAGAAATAAATGATAATAAGTCCCTTGCCAAACCTTTCTATCACCAATAGAAGTATTCAGTTGCAACAATTGATTTGCAATAGCCAAACTTTTATTTTCAATTTCTTCTTTGGAAAGTAATTTTCGTAATTCTTTATATTTAATTCTTAATTCCTTCTTCAACATGGGAAACTAATTTCAATTCGTTGATAAAAGTAGTTAAATGTTGTACTTCTACGTGATGCATCACCACAATTTTATACCAAGAATTTTTTTCGTTGTGGGTTTCAGGCACCAAATCATATTTATGCGCCAAATCTTTTGGAATATATTCAGCATGAATGGTTACAATGTTCATATAAGGTTCACGGAAATATTTTACACCTAATTTGTCCAATTCATTGCATAAAAATTGGGTTCTCATTTGTAAAACACTAATTTTTTCAAACCAACCAAAGGAACCATAACTATGCAAAATCATCCAAACAGCAATTGCATTGGCACCCGAACGACTTCCGCAAAGGGTTAAATCCATTCCTTCTACATATTGGGCTTCTTTAGTTAATACATTTTCTATCAATCCTTTTCTGCAAATAAAAATGCCGGTTCCATAAGGTGCTTGAAGCATTTTATGGGCGTCAATTGTGATGGAACTAATGTTCGGATTATTGAAATTGATAATCGATTTTTCATTGCTAAATTGATAAACAAATCCACCATAAGCTCCGTCAATATGAAGTTTGTACTCTACTGCATATTTTTCTAAAAGATCTGTATAATTCTTTGGATTATCAACAGAACCAAACATGGTAGTACCCATATTGGAAATCACGATGAAACATTTTTTACCATTGTTCTTAGCCTTAACAATGATTTCTTCTAAAGCAACTTTGTTAATTTCTCTGTTTTCAAATGAAACCGGAATTTTCAACCAATCTAACTGCAGTAGATTAGCCCCTTTTGGGATGGAATAATGAGTATCTTCCGAAGCTAAAATGACTATTTCATCTACTTTAGCCTCTTTTTTATACATAAAAAAATTACGATACATCCATATCGCTTGTATATTAGCTTCTGTTCCGCCAGGTGAAATATAGCCATCGAATGAGTTTGGTTTGGCTTTAAATACATCAACCGCCAAAATATTTAGCACATCTTTTTCTAGTTCGTGAGTGCCTTTAAATGCACTTTCAGAATCGCCTAACGTATGACAACCAATATGATTTGGATTGGAAACAAACGATTGTAACAATGGGGTGTCTTTTAGAAAAGGCGCATTGTCGTTAAAAACTTTTCCGTCCAATTTTGAAGCGGGATAGCCAAGAGAAGTGTCTTTAGAAAAATTAACATTTTCGTTTAAGGCTTCTATGATTCTATTTTTTTGTTCTTCTGGAGAAAGTTTTTGCCAATATAACATACTTAAAAAATTTCCTCAAAACTACTGTAACAAGCTAATATAAAACATGATATTTGTTAGGTTTACCTAGTAGAGACTATGTAGAGCAAACGCATCATTTATTTTTTTCACCCTTCAAGCCTGAATTTTTACCCTCAGAGCCTGAAAATTGAGGCTAATAGCGTGAAAATTCACCCTCAGAGCCTGAAAATTCACCCTTTTAGCCTGAAAATTCACCCTCAAAGCGTGAAATTTGAGGCTAAAAGCCTGAAAATTCACCCTCAGAGCCTGAAAATTCACCCTCGGAGGGTGAAATTTGAGTTTTCATATTTTAACAGTTTTAACAATTCTAACGATTATAAAGATATAATTTTACGAACAATATCTGTCCTTGTCAGATACGTGCAATACTATCGCATTCAAATAAGAGTTAATTTTTGCAATTCGTGGTTTTTAAACTGCTGCGTTTGCCCTAAAAGATTTTGAATTTGTTTTGTGTAGAATTTAAAGTTAAATTTGTTTAGAGAAAATAGGTCAAAAATCTTCGTTTTTCTTTTGAAATATCGACAATAAAAAATGAATAATCCCTCTTTAGAACTTCAAATACAAACCTTACCGGATAATCCTGGAGTCTATCAGTATTATGATAAAGAAGGAAAAATTCTTTACGTTGGGAAAGCCAAAAACCTCAAAAAGCGTGTGTCATCGTATTTTAACAAAGTTCATGATAATGGTAAAACCAATGTATTGGTTCGTAAAATTGTAACGATTAAACACATTGTAGTTTCGTCGGAACAAGATGCCCTTTTGTTGGAAAACAATTTGATAAAAAAACTACAACCAAGATATAATGTGTTGTTGCGCGATGATAAAACATATCCTTGGATTTGCATCAAAAAAGAACCCTTCCCAAGAATATTTCCCACTCGAAAAATGATAAAAGACGGTTCTGAATATTTTGGGCCGTACACTAGTTTTAAAACAGTAAATACTATTTTAGATTTAGTTAAAGAATTGTATCCTTTGAGAACTTGTAACTTCGATTTAAGTCCTGCAAATATTAATAAAGGTAAATTCAAAGTTTGTTTGGAATTTCATATTGGCAATTGTAAAGGTGGATGTGAAGGCTATGAAACTGCAGAAAACTATCAAATACAAGTGAATGCCATTCGGGAAATATTGAAAGGAAATTTCAAAGAAAGTTTGCGGGATTTCAAATCAAAAATGCAGGAATTTGCTACTACTATGCAATTTGAAGAAGCACAAAAAATCAAAGAAAAAATAGAAGTGCTCCAAAATTACCAATCCCATTCGACTGTTTTAAATCCTAAGATTTCTAATATTGATGTGTTTTCGATTATTTCTGATGAAGCTGTTGCCTATGTGAATTTCTTACAAATTGCCCATGGCGCCATCGTTCGATCGTATACTTTAGAGTTGAAAAAGAAATTAGATGAAACTGATGAAGCGCTTTTAGAATTAGCCGTAGTTGAACTTCGTGAACGGTTTC
This sequence comes from uncultured Bacteroidota bacterium, assembly GCA_903913315.1. Taxonomy (GTDB): domain Bacteria; phylum Bacteroidota; class Bacteroidia; order Flavobacteriales; family Flavobacteriaceae; genus Flavobacterium. The sequence continues at coordinate 14,793 of CAIWKX010000115.1, forward strand.
ATTTGACGTCTAAAGAAATTATTTTGCCTTTTTTGTTGGATTTAGGACCTGCAATTAAAGTAACCGTACCCCAATTGGGAGATAAAAAAAAGATTTTAGAATTATCAGAAAGGAATGCTAAATATTATAGATTAGACCAATTAAAACAAATTCAAATTGTCGATCCAGAAAGACATACCAATCGTATTATGGCACAAATGCAAAAAGATTTGCGCCTTTCTGTTGAACCACGTCATATTGAATGTTTTGATAATTCTAATATTCAAGGGACTAATCCAGTTGCTGCCTGCGTGGTTTTTAAAGATGGTAAACCATCAAAAAAAGATTATCGCCATTTTAATATAAAAACAGTCGAAGGACCAAACGATTTTGCTTCTATGGAAGAAGTGGTTTACAGAAGGTACAAGCGATTATTAGATGAAAACCAGCCGCTACCTCAATTGATCATTATCGACGGAGGAAAAGGGCAACTTTCATCAGCGTTAAAAAGCATTGATGATTTGGGGTTGCGAGGAAAAATTGCAATTATTGGAATTGCAAAACGATTGGAAGAATTGTTCTATCCAGGGGATTCTGTTCCACTATATCTTGACAAAAAATCGGAAACACTAAAAGTGATTCAGTTTTTAAGGAATGAAGCGCATCGATTTGGAATTACATTCCATCGCGATAAAAGAAGCAAGTCAGCACTTAATTCCTCCATTGATACTATTCCTGGAATTGGAGAGAAAACAATGCTATCATTAATAAAACACTTCAAAAGTGTTAAAAGATTAAAATTAGCCACTGAAAAAGAAATTTCGGAGGTAGTAGGTGTGTCAAAAGCAAAAAAAATTTCCGACTTTTACAAATCAAACCCGTAATATGAAAAGTAAGGAACAATGCAGCTATAAATGGCAAGATAGTAATAGGAATTATTATCTGCTACTTATTATGTTTTGTCTTTCCCCATTTTTCTTGAAAGCTCAAGAAGTAAAAAAAAAGCCAAAAATAGGATTGGTCCTTTCAGGAGGAGGCGCAAAAGGATTTGCTCATATTGGAGTCCTAAAAATTTTAGAACAAGAAGGGGTTAAAATCGATTATATTGGAGGCACTAGCATGGGAGCTGTTGTAGGAGGTTTATATGCCTCGGGGTATAGCGCTTCCCAAATAGATTCCATTTTTAAAAATACAAATTTTGATGAACTTCTTAAAGATTATATTCCTCGTGATTCTAAAAGTTTTTATGAAAAACATAACGATGAATTGTACGCCGTTTCTTTATTGTTTAATAAATTTAACATAGGCGTTCCGATTGCTTTGTCAAAAGGCATGTATAATTATAATTTACTCACCAAACTAACGGATCACGTAAAGCATATTAGAGATTTCAATAAACTTCCAATTCCTTTTGTTTGTATTGCAACAGATATAGAATCAGGAAAAGAAGTTGTTTTTCATAATGGTTATTTACCTCAAGTAATGTTAGCGAGTTCGGCATTTCCAACACTTTTTTCTCCAGTGGAAATAAATGGAAAAATGTTAGTTGATGGTGGGATTTCTAATAATTATCCTGTAGATGAAGTTAGAAAAATGGGAGCAGATATTATTATTGGTGTTGATGTTCAAGATGATCTAAGAGATAGGAGTTCATTGAAGGAAGCCACCAAAATAATGGTTCAAATTACCAATTTGCAGATGATTGATAAAATGAAAGAAAACATTAGCAAAACTAATATTTATATCAAACCCGATATCACTAATTTTTCAGTTATTTCATTTGATAAAGGTCAAGAAATAATAAAGAGTGGAGAAGATGCAGCCATATCAGTGATTGAAAAAATTAAAAAAGTAGCCAATCCTAAAGAATTTGTACAACAAAAAATGAAAATGAATGAAGGGAATGATAGGATTTATCTAAAAATGATTACCATTAATGATGTAAAAAATTATACTAGAGCTTACATAATTGGAAAATTAGGATTTAAAGAAGGTTCCAAAATTTCTTATCAAGATTTAAAAAAAGGTATCAATAAATTGAATGCTACTCAAAATTTTAGCGCAATTAGTTACTCAATAGACCAACTTGAAGATGGGGAAAACTTAAATGTAACGGTGCGTGAAAGTGAAGACAAAACCTTTATTAAATTTGCCTTGCATTATGATGGATTGTATAAAAGCGCCATTTTAGTGAATTTAACTCAAAAAAAATCGCTTTTTAAAAATGATGTGATTTCAGCAGATATAGCATTAGGAGATAATTTCAGATACAATTTAGATTATTATATTGATAATGGTTTTTATTTTAGTTTTGGATTTAAATCTAGATTAAATCAATTCAATCGTAATGTTGCAACAGATTTTAATCATGGTGTTACTTTCTCACAATTGGGGATAAGCACTTTAAATATAGATTATCTAGACTTCAACAACCAAGCGTATTTGCAAACTATTTTTGCACAGAAATTTCTAATTGGGGCAGGAATCGAATGGAAACACATGAAAATAAATTCTAATACATTATCCAATCAATCCTCAATATTTGAAAATAGTGACTATGGAAGTATTTTTGGATACCTCAAATATGATTCTCTTGACAATAAGTATTTCCCAAAAAAAGGATGGTATTTTAATGGAGATATACAATCCTATTTATATTCTACAAATTATACAAAGCAATTTAATAGATTTTCTATTTTAAAAGGCGAAGCAGGAATTACCAGAACATTCTTTAAAAAAATAAATTTAAAACTTAGTACCGAAGCAGGGTTTTCTTTAGGGGCTAATAGTGTGCCATTTCTAGATTTTGTATTGGGCGGATATGGTTATAACACGATTAATAACTTCAAACATTTTTATGGCTACGATTTTGTTTCGCTTGCAGCAGATAGTTATATAAAATCGACCGGAACATTAGATTTTGAATTTTACAAAAAGAATCATGTTAATTTTTCTGCCAATTATGCCAATTTACAAGACAACCTTTTTGGAAATGGAAACTGGCTTTCTACACCAAGATATTCAGGGTATGCTATTGGTTATGGGCTCGAAACAGTATTAGGACCTATTGAAATAAAATATTCCTGGTCACCAGAATTACCAAAAGGTTTTGTTTGGATTAATGTTGGATTTTGGTTTTAATTCTTTAGAAAAAGAAGTTTTCTTTAAAATAATTAAACAAAAAAAGTATATTTGAACACAATAAACTAAAAAAGATAAATTATGTCTATTTGGAAAAAGAAACCTTTACAACTATTATTAGCAGAAGCATCTGAATCTGAGAAAGGATTAAAAAGAACGTTAACCGCATGGTCATTAGTCGCTTTAGGAATTGGAGCAATCATTGGCGCAGGACTTTTTGTTAGAACGGCTACTGCCGCAGCCCAAAATGCTGGACCATCAGTAACCATTGGATTTATTGTGGCTGCTATTGGGTGTGCTTTAGCAGGATTGTGTTATGCTGAATTATCTTCTTCCATTCCGATTTCAGGAAGTGCCTACACTTATACTTATGCTACAATGGGAGAATTACTCGCTTGGATAATTGGGTGGGATTTAATACTTGAATATGCAGTCGGGGCTGCAACAGTTGGAATTGCGTGGAGTGAGTACCTCAATAATTTACTGGTCAATGTGTTGCATTCAAGACCTATTCCTTACTCTTTATGCCACTCTCCTTTTCAAACCTCATTGTCAGGCGAACATGGAATGATAAATTTACCAGCTTTTTTTATTGTTGGAATTATTAGCTTACTCTTAATTAAAGGAACTCAAGAATCGGCTTTTGTAAATGGATTAATTGTAATTACTAAAGTTGCAATTGTTATTTTAATTATTGGTTTTGGATGGCATTTTATAAATCCTGTTAATCATACCCCATATATTCCGCAAGATTCAACATATACTGACGACCAAGGAATAGGTCATCATTTTGGTGGAATAATGGGCATTCTTGGTGCTGCGGGAACAGTTTTCTTCGCATTTATTGGATTTGATGCTGTAAGTACAGCCGCACAAGAAACTAAAAATCCAAAGAGAGATATGCCAATTGGAATTTTAGGTTCATTAGCAATTTGTACCATTTTATATATTCTTTTTGCTCATGTTTTAACTGGATTGGAACCGGTTGAATTTTTTAGAACTACAGGCAAAGAAGCTTCGGTTGCAAATGCAATAACGGCGTCTATGGGAACAAATTTTGCTTGGTTGGCACAATTTGTAACTGTTGCAATTCTTTTTGGATTTACTTCGGTTATTTTAGTGATGCTATTAGGTCAATCTCGTGTTTTCTATTCAATGGGGAAAGATGGTTTGCTTCCAAAAGCATTCGGTGACTTACATCCAAAATACAAAACCCCATATAAAGCAAATCTTGTTATTTTGGTTATTGTAGGAGCTTTTGCAGCATTTATTCCTGGTGATATTGTAGGAGATATGACAAGTATTGGAACTTTATTTGCTTTTATTTTGGTTTGTATTTCGGTTATTGTTTTAAGAAAAACAGAACCAGATATGAAACGTGAATTCAAAACTCCATTTGTTCCGTTTGTTCCAATATTAGGAATTCTTGTATGTCTTGCAATGATTTTTGGATTAGGTTGGACAAATTGGTTAAGATTGATATTATGGTTGGCCATTGGTCTAGTTGTTTATTTTCTTTATGGGAAAAAGAATAGTAAATTGAACAATCCTGATAAATAATTTAAGAATTACATAAGTAAAAGGCATTAAAATTTGATTTATCATTTTTTAATGCCTTTTTTATTTTAATAAAGTTCTAAAGAAAAAATATTTTTACGATATTTGTAATGATGAAAAAATGGGACAACTTACTTATCCATCTAAAATTCCTCATCAAGAGAAATCCTGAATGAGTTGCTGTTTAGTTTTACAAAATCTAATATTTAATATCGTAAATCTAATATTTAAATTATGCCATTTTATCACAAACTTGGAAATATTCCACCAAAACGCCATACTCAATTCCGAAAATCAAATGGAGATTTGTATTACGAACAACTTTTTGGAACGGTTGGTTTCGACGGCATGTCAACTAATTCCTATCACGAACAACGTCCAACACAAGTAAAAGAAATTCGTTCGCAATATAGCGTTGCACCAACTATTGCAAAATCAAATAACATTCAGTCTTATAAATTAAGAGGATTTGATGTGGCACCTCAGGATGATTTTTTAGAAAGCAGAAAAATTGTATTAACCAATTCGGATTGTCATATTGTGCTGGCTGCACCAAGAAAATCAACCACTGATTATTTCTATAAAAACACCGATTCAGATGAGATGATTTTCATCCATCAAGGGTCGGGAAAATTAAGAACCATCTACGGGAACCTTGATTTCAAATACGGAGATTATCTAATCATCCCACGTGGAATCATTTATAAAATTGATTTTGATACTGAAGTAAATCGTTTGTTTATTGTAGAATCACACGCGCCAATTTATACACCAAAGCAATATCGAAATTGGTTTGGACAACTTTTAGAACATTCCCCGTTTTGTGAAAGAGATATTCGTCGCCCTTATGAATTGGAGACTAATAATGAGTTTGGAGATTTTGTTATCAAAGTAAAAAAGAAAGACGAAATTTTCGAAATGGTTTACGCTACACATCCGTTTGATGTAGTGGGTTATGACGGTTACAATTATCCGTATGCGTTTTCCATTCACGATTTCGAACCCATTACAGGTAGAGTACACCTTCCTCCACCAGTGCATCAAACATTTGAAACATCAGCATTTGTAGTTTGTTCCTTCGTTCCACGTTTGTATGATTATCATCCTCAAGCTATCCCAGCACCTTACAACCATAGTAATATAGATGCCGATGAGGTTTTATATTATGTTGATGGTGATTTTATGAGTAGAAATGATATAAAACAAGGAAATATTTCACTCCACCCAGCGGGAATTCCACACGGACCGCACCCTGGCGCCGCTGAAAGAAGTATTGGCAAAAAAGAAACACTAGAATTAGCTGTTATGGTCGATACATTCAAACCCTTAATGGTAACAGCAGAAGCTTTGAAAATTGCAGATGAAACCTATTTTCAAAGTTGGTTAGATAAATAATTAATTAATAATAAAAATTTTAAAAGTCATTTTGAATATAGTTTATCCTTAATTCTTAATTCTTTTGTCAAAATACTACATATCATGAGTAAAGAAGTAACTTCCGTAGAATACGGACTAGAAAAAATATTTAGTGGAGCACAAGATTTCCTTCCACTATTAGGGACTGATTATGTTGAGTTTTACGTTGGAAACGCAAAACAATCAGCGCACTATTACAAAACAGCATTTGGATTTCAATCACATGCTTATAAAGGATTAGAAACAGGGTCAACAGATTCTGTGAGTTATGTTTTAAAACAAGATAAAATACGTTTAGTGCTTACAACACCTTTACATAGTAATTCTCCAATCAACGAGCATTTAAGAAAACACGGTGATGGCGTAAAAGTGATTGCTCTGTGGGTTGAAGATGCTAAATCAGCATGGGAAGAAACTACTAAACGAGGGGCTGTATCTTTTATGGAACCAACTATTGAAAAAGATGAACATGGGGAAGTAGTTCGTTCCGGAATTTACACTTATGGAGAAACCGTTCACATATTTGTAGAAAGAAAAAATTATAATGGTGCCTTTTTACCAGGATTCGTAACATGGAAATCAGAATACAATCCTGAACCACTTGGATTAAAATATGTGGATCACATGGTCGGAAACGTAGGTTGGGGTGAAATGAACCAATGGGTAAAATGGTACGAAGATGTGATGGGTTTTGAAAATTTCCTTTCTTTTGATGATACGCAAATCCATACTGAATATTCTGCTTTGATGAGTAAAGTGATGAGTAACGGTAACGGAAGAATTAAATTTCCAATTAACGAACCAGCTAAAGGTAATAAGAAATCGCAAATAGAAGAATATATTGATTTTTATGAAGGGCCAGGCTGTCAGCATTTGGCAGTAGCTACCGATAACATTATTGCTACTGTGGCAGGATTAAAAGCTCGAGGGGTTGAATTTCTTCCACCACCACCACAAGCATATTATGACGAAATACCTGCTAGATTGGGTGTTCACAGGGATATGATGAAGGAAGATATTAAAGAGTTACAAAAACTTTCTATTTTGGTTGATGCAGACGAAGATGGATATCTTTTGCAAATATTTACAAAACCTGTAGAAGATAGACCAACCTTGTTTTTTGAAATTATTCAAAGAATGGGAGCAAAAGGTTTCGGCGCGGGTAATTTTAAAGCGCTTTTTGAATCAATTGAACGGGAGCAAGCTTTGAGAGGAACGCTGTAAAAAACCAAAATTCATTGAACAATTAGTAAAATACAACGTTGTAGTATCGATATTTTTAATAAAAATATGTTAAAGTTGATTTTTTATTGAGAATAGTCTAAATAACTACATTATATTTGCACCATCAAAAGAGAAGGAGTGGTTTCCTTTAATTTTATATAAATTTTCATAATTTATAGTTTTTTGGTTGGTTAATAGCATAAAAACTCCGTCATTACTTGATGGAGTTTTTTTGTTTTAATACATTTGGAGCGAAAATTGTAGTGCAACTATAACGTTCGATATCCATTAAGAAATGAAAAAAATAATTATACTTGCTTTATTTTTCTTGACTGTAAGTTTTGACAATCAAAAGCAATCCGCCTTTGACGTAGGAGAATGGTTTAAATTTAGAATTCATTACGGATTAGTTACTGCGGGTTATGCAACGCTAGAAGTTAAAGAGGCTATTAAAAACAATAAAAAAGTTTTTCATGCTATAGGCCATGGATACACAACGGGGATGTCTAAATGGTTTTTTAAAGTTGAAGACAATTATGAATCTTATTTTGATAAAGCTACAGGAAAACCCTATCAATATGTAAGAAAAATTGATGAAGGAGGATATACTAAAGATCAGGAAGGCTTTTTTAATCAAGATAAAAACACAATCTTAATAAAAGATTATAAAAATAATACAAATAAATCCTTCGCAACTCCGGAATATATACAAGATATTGTTTCAACGTTTTATTATCTTCGAAATCATCCAAGTGTAAATAAATTGAAGGTAGGAGAATCAATTGCAATTGATATGTTTTTCGATGATGAAACCACTAAATTTAAGTTAAAATATATAGGAAAAGAAGATGTTGATAGTAAATTTGGAATCGTTCCTTGTATGATTTTTAGACCATTAGTGCAGTCGGGAAGGGTTTTTAAGGAACAAGAAAGTTTAACAGTTTGGATTTCAGATGATGATAACAAAGTCCCCATAAGAATAAAAGCGAGTTTAGCTGTTGGTTCTATTAAAGCAGATTTAGAATCTTTTAAAGGATTATCAAATCCATTTACAATAAAATCGAAATAATATAATGAATATAGAAACTACTAATATTATAGCAGAATTACAAAATAAATTTGATGCTATAAATCAAAAAACTGAAACTCATCTTGAAGGATTATTATGGTCTAAACCAATAACTTACTGGGATTATATCCAAACAGATGCGTTATTAAATCTGCAAACTCAACGTACCACTTTGCCAGACGAAATGGTTTTTATAATGTACCATCAAGTAAATGAGTTGCTGTTTAAGATGATTCTATGGGAAATCAATCAAGTTTGTCATTGTGATAAGCTGGAAACTAAATTTTTTGCAGATCGATTAACACGAATTACCAGATACTTTGATATGCTTACCACATCATTCGATATTATGGGGGATGGAATGGAAGTAGATCAGTACATGAAATTCAGAAATACTTTAACACCAGCAAGTGGATTTCAAAGTGCACAATATAGATTAATTGAATTCGCTTCAACCGATTTGATTAATCTTATAGACTATCGTTTTAGAACTACAATTGACAGAAATACGCCTTATTCTCATGCTTTTGAACATTTGTACTGGCAAGCCGCTGGGAAAGACTATCAAACAGGCGAGAAATCCTATTTAATTCTTGAATTCGAAAGAAAATACAAAGAGGAGTTTTTACGCTATATGGAAGAATACAACACCATAAATATTTGGAGAAAATTCAAACAGTTACCAGAATCTGATCAAAAAGATTCAGATTTGGTGGCGGCAATGCGTCATTATGATAGAACAGTTAACATTACTTGGGTGATGGGTCATTTGAATGCTGCCAAAAAATATATTGATAGCGGCAAAGGTTCTGGAGAAGCGACTGGAGGTAGCGACTGGAAAAAATACATGCACCCAAAATACCAAAGAAGAATCTTTTTTCCCGAACTTTGGAGCGAAGAAGAATTGAAAAACTGGGGAGAAGATTGTTAAAAGAATAAATTACTCGTATTGAGAAAAATTGCTGTCGTTTTATTGGTATTAGTGTCATTGTATTCTTGTAAGAAATCGCAAGAGGAGTTTGTTATTGAAAATGTTGAACCTCAAAGACCTATTGTGGATTTTGGTTTTCATTATGATGAATTTAATGTACATTATGATACTATCCAAAGCCAAGATACTTTTGAAAAAATATTAAAAAAACAAAACCTTAACGGAAGAAAAGCCGCCGAGATTATAAAAGTCATAAAAGATTCTTTCCCAACCTCAGTTCGATTTAAAAGACCTTATGTTTGTCTTCGTTCTAAAGACAAATACCATAAACTTCAATATTTAATTTACCAGCCAACTCGACTAGAGTATTATTTAGTGGATTTGACCGATTCCATTGTTGGACACAAAAAGAAGCGTCCTTTAACGTTTAAAAGCAGAGTGGTTGCAGGTGAACTTACTGGGCCTTTAACACAGACGTTACGAAGTTTAAAAATTGACCCTACTTTATCAGGAAGATTAACAAAAGTTTTTGCTTGGTCCATCGATTTCTTCAAATCTAAAAAGGGAGATAAATTTGCTTTAAGCTTTACCGAACGCTATATTAACGACACTGTTTATGACGGGGTGGATAGTTTAAAAGCTGCCTTTTTTGAATACAAGGGAGAAAAAATATACGCCTTCCCTTTTGTTCAAGAGAGAAATGGTAAAACCGATTATTATGATGAAAATGGGAAAGCCCTGAAAAACTTCTTTCTTAAAGCACCATTAAAATTCGTAAACATTACCTCTCATTTTTCCCAAAATAGATTCCATCCAGTTCAATTAATGTGGAAAGCACACAAAGGAACCGACTATGCCGCTCCTACGGGAACACCCATTATGACAACAGCAACTGGTGTTGTGGAACAAGCGGGATATACTGCAGGAAATGGAAACTTTGTCAAGGTGAAACACGACAAAGTCTATTCTACTCAATACCTCCATATGTCTAAGATTTTGGTGCGGCGTGGGCAACATGTTAAGCAAGGAGAAGTCATTGGAAAAGTAGGAAGTACCGGATTAGCTACAGGACCTCACGTGTGTTACCGTTTCTGGAAAAATGGAGTTCAAGTCGATGCTCTAAAATTAAAACTCCCTAATTCTCAAGTGATGGAAGGCAGAAATTTACCAAGATTTAAAGAGCAAATGCGTCCCTTAAAACGAGAGTTGGACAGTGTTGCCGAATTGAAATTCAAGAAATAAATCTTTTTCCCTAAATCTTATGCAACTACAACGTTTGCATAACTTTTTGGGGAATAAAATTCTCTTATCCCTTTGGTTGTATCTGTAATCTTTTAGCTAATTTTGCTTCTCAAAAATTAACAAAATGGCTTTACAAAATACAAATCCATCCACTACAACAGCATGGAAAAATCTAGAAAAACACTTCACTACAATGGAAAACAACTCCATCAAAGAAATGTTCCATACAGATGCCGAAAGAGCTGAAAAATTTCATATTAAATGGAATGATTTTTTAGTGGATTATTCTAAAAACAACATCAATCAAGAGACTTTAGCCTTGCTTTTACAACTAACTGATGAGGTAAATTTAAAAGACGCGATTACCAAATATTTTGATGGCGATATCATCAATCAAACGGAAAACCGAGCGGTATTACATACGGCTTTGCGTGCTCCCGAATCGGCTACTGTTTTAGTAGACGGAATAAATGTGATGCCAGAGATTTATCATGTGAAAAGAAGCATTGAAAAATTTACCAACGAAATCACTTTAGGGCTAAGAAAAGGATATACTGGTAAACCTTTTACCGACGTAGTGAATATTGGGATTGGAGGTTCTGATTTAGGCCCTGCAATGGTGGTGGAAGCCTTGCAGTATTATAAAAACCACCTTAATGTTCATTTTGTTTCTAATGTTGACGGTGATCATGTGAGTGAAATCATCAAAAAAATAGATCCAGAAACAACTCTTTTTGTAATTGTTTCTAAAACATTTACCACACAAGAAACACTTACCAATTCAGAGACCATCAGAACTTGGTTTTTGCAATCGGCAAAACAAGAAGATGTGGCAAAACACTTTGTGGCAGTTTCTACCAACATCCAAAAAGTGACAGAATTCGGTATTGACCCTAACAATATATTTCCAATGTGGGATTGGGTGGGCGGACGTTTCTCTTTATGGAGTGCTGTCGGGTTATCCATCAGTTTGGCTGTAGGATATGATAACTTTGATAAGTTATTGAAAGGTGCCAATCAAATGGATGAGCATTTCAAAAACGAATCATTTGATAAAAATATCCCTGTTATTCTGGCATTACTCAGTATTTGGTACAATAATTTCTTTGGCGCCGAAAGTGAAGCATTAATTCCCTACACGCAATACCTTCAAAAGTTAGCGCCTTATTTGCAACAAGGAATTATGGAAAGTAACGGGAAAAGTATTGGTCGTGACGGAAAGCCTGTGAATTATCAAACAGGAACAATCATTTGGGGAGAACCTGGTACCAATTCGCAACACGCTTTTTTCCAATTAATTCATCAAGGAACCAAGTTAATTCCAACTGATTTTATCGGATATGTTGATTCATTATATGGCAATCAAGATCATCACGAAAAATTAATGTCTAACTTTTTTGCGCAAACAGAAGCCTTATTAAACGGGAAAACTGCCGAACAAGTGCAAGCAGAATTTGACAAACAAGGGGTTAACAAAGACAAAGCCGAATATTTAAAACCGTTTAAAGTTTTTACAGGTAATAAACCCACGAATACTATCTTAATCCAAAAGCTAACACCTGAGTCTTTAGGTTCGTTAGTGGCATTATACGAACACAAAATATTTGTACAAGGAATTATTTGGAACATATTTAGTTATGACCAATGGGGAGTTGAGTTAGGAAAACAATTAGCCAATTCTATTTTGGAAGAAATACATTCAAAGCAGGTCAAAAAGCATGATAGTTCCACCCAGTTTTTACTTTCACATTTCTTAAAAAACAAATAATATAAAACCTCATTCTTACCGGATGAGGTTTTTTTATTCTTTTTTCTGTACATTTGTTAAAACAAAAATTATAGTAATATGTACCATTTCATACAAAAATTCCATTCAGGCTGGGCTTATTTAGCTCTTTTATTATTAGTTGTTGCTGTTGTTAATTCTTTCATTGGAATGACATCCAAAAAAGAATTCACAACCAAAGATAGAAAAATAGCCTTGTTTGGTTTAATAGCAACTCACATCCAATTGGTTATTGGTTTGATTTTGTATTTTGTTTCTCCATTGGGATTAGCTTCTTTTGGGAAAATGGCAGAATCAGATATTAGAATCCCATCTATGGAACATCCATTAGTAAATATCATTGCAATAGCTTTGATTACAATTGGATGGACTAAACACAAAAAAGCAACTACCAATGAAGCTAAATTCAAGTCGATAACTATGTTTTATGGCTTGGGATTACTTTTAATTTTAGCAAGAATACCTTGGCGTTTATGGTTTTAATCGAACCAAAATCCTAATAAAAGTTTTTTTGAAGTACTGCTGTAGTCACTATGCTACAGTGTTGCTTTTATAAAGGCATTATTTTTGTTAAATCAATTCAAAAACAAAAGATGAAAAGACGAACACAGATAGTACTTCTTCTTCTTCTAACAACGATTGTCGGTACTACTTTTTATGCACAATCTATGTTGTCGGGGAAAAAGAATCAAAACAAAGCTACGGTTGATTCTATTCTTAAAAAGAATAATTCCGCTGAAAAAGCAATAAACCTTGCCGATACGCTAGTCCAATACCAAGGAAAGTTTAAACCCTACAAAAAAGGAGCTCACGCCTCTTATTATGCAGATAAATTTAATGGAAGAAGAACCGCTAGCGGTAAACGTTATGATAAGAATAAATTAACGGCTGCTCACAAATCTTTTCCTTTTGGGACTAAAGTTCGAGTTACTAATGAAGCCAATGGAAAATCGGTAGTGGTTGAAGTAATTGACCGCGGTCCTTTTGTGAGAGGTAGAGAAATAGACTTATCTCGAAAAGCATTCTACACCATTGCATCCAGTAGTGGTATGGGATATATTAAAGTTACTTTAGAAGTACTTCAAAAATAAACTACCAATTTTTATACGGATGTAAACTTAAATACGCGTTATAATAGCGCTTGTCTCCAGTGACTTCTGTTCCAAGCCAATTTGGTTTTTTTATAGCTTCATCTTCGTTTTGGAGTTCAATTTCTGCCATGATTAAACCATCATTATCGCCGTGAAACACATCAATTTCTATGGTATGATGCCCCGATTTTACTTCATAACGGGTTTTCTCAATCACGCCTTTCTCACACAATTGCAACAATGATTTGGCTTCGTCCACTGGAATTTCTTTTTCCCATTCCATTCTAGAAGTACCACTTTCATTACCTACCCCTTTAATGGTAATATAGCCTTTTGCCCCTTTTATTCTAATTCGAACCGTCCGCTCGGGATTGGAAGTAAGATACCCTTGCGCAATCTCATTATGAATATGAGCCTCGTCTTTAAAAGCCAAAGAAGTCACCAAATATTTTCGCTCTATTTCTATCATACTAGAAAGGTATTACCATTCTTAAATTTCATTGAGAAGGAATAACAAACATACTAAATCTTTATCATTCTGCGAAAGCTAACTACCAAAACTAATAGCAATAACAGAAGTTTTCCTTTGCTATAAAAAAGCAGAATTGACAAATAAAACATATTATTTTTTATGTTAATGTAAGAAAAAAAAGACTTTTGTCATCATCTTTTGCTGCAAAGGATATAAAGGAACGACTTGCATAAGCCTTGGTTACAAAATAGGCGAGCAAGTAACAACTCGCATAAGCCTTGGTTGCAAAATAGTCGAGCAAGTAACAACTTGCACAAGCCTTGGTTGCAAAATATACGAACCACAGACCTTTCTAGACAGCCTTGAAAGTAAATGATGATGACAAAAGTCTTTTTTTAATAAATGGGTTTTCTAAAAATGAAAATAAGTACTATTATGGATGAAGTTATCATAAAAATAAAGGCTAGAAATGTTTTGATTGTATAGTATTTGAAACACCCTTATCCTAACGTTAATCCTTCTCGTATCTCCATGCCATAAATTTCTCTAAATTTGTAGTGTGTCAGATGAAATCAAACAACGAAAAATCATTCATGTGGATATGGATGCATTCTACGCTTCGGTAGAGCAGATGGATAATCCCGAACTCAAAGGGAAACCATTAGCCGTAGGCGGAAGCGAAGCTCGTGGTGTTGTGGCAGCAGCAAGTTATGAAGCTCGCAAGTTTGGTGTGCGAAGTGCCATGAGTGGTGTGCAAGCCAAACGCAATTGCCCTGATTTGATTTTTGTTCGTCCTCGTTTTGACCGTTACAAAGAAATCTCAAACAAAATCAGAAAGATATTCCTTGATTATACTGATTTGGTCGAACCCTTATCCCTAGATGAAGCTTATTTGGATGTGACGCAAAACAAGAAAGGAAATCCTAGTGCCAGTTTGATTGCACAAGAAATTAGAAAACGAATCTTTGATGAGGTTGGGCTTACAGCTTCTGCAGGAATATCAGTCAATAAGTTTGTGGCAAAAATTGCCAGCGATTATAACAAACCTAACGGACAAAAGACAGTAACCCCCGATGAGGTGGAAGGTTTTTTAGAGGCTTTAGAAATAAAAAAGTTCTACGGAATTGGGAAAGTGACCAAAGAGAAGATGTACCAACACGGTATCTTTACCGGAAAGGATTTAAAGTCAAAAACCAAAGAATACCTAGAACAGCATTTTGGCAAAAGTGGGTTGTTTTATTATGCCATTGTTCGTGGCATTCACAACAGTGAGGTCAAACCCAATAGAATATCAAAGTCAGTTGCAGCCGAGCATACTTTTTACCAAAATCTAACCTCCGAAATCTTTATGGTAGAAAAATTGGAACGCATTGCAGCCGAACTCGAAAAGCGATTAAAGAAGTACCACATTTCGGGGAAAACGGTCACACTCAAAATTAAATACAGTGATTTCACTACCCAAACCCGAAGTAAAACCTTGCCGTATTTTATCTCCGACAAAGGATTACTGCTTGAAACCGCCAAAGAATTACTCTACCAAGAACGCATGAAAGATTCCGTGCGTTTGTTGGGGATATCCTTAAACAATCTTAATACAGAAGTAAAGAAGACAATAGTCGTTCAGTTGCGGTTTGAGTTTTAAGATGAATAATCATCATTATAAGGCTAAAATTACATTCCCGTTAAGGGTTAAAATAAGTTAATATTTTAGTAAATTTTTTTTAGATTAAGAAAAGTTAAAGTATATTTGATGCACTAAATTTTTAAATTATGAATTCAAGAAATCCATTTTTCAAAACAGATTCGTATACGAATACATCTAAAACGTATGATGCTGTTGTAATTGATTATGACCAAACTATGACGGTGTCAGGAACAATCAATAAGAGTTTTATTCTTTTATTGCTATTAGTTACAGGTGCCTTTTTTACTTGGAATATGGCATTTAATGGTGAAAATCCTATTGGTTTTACTATCGGAGGTGCTATTGCTGGACTTGTTTTTGTGTTGATTACTACGTTTAAACCACAACTTTCTTCTTATCTATCGCCAGCATATGCTGTAGCTGAAGGATTGTTCATTGGAGGAATATCCGCTATTTTTGAAAGAATGTATCCAGGTATTGTAATTCAAGCCGTGAGTTGCACTTTTGTGACTTTCTTGGTTTGTCTTGCTTTATATAAATTTAAAATTGTTCAAGTAACTGAAAAGTTTAGATCGGTTGTATTGGCTGCTACCTTGGCTATTGGGGTGTATTATATGCTTTCATGGTTAATTTCAATGTTCACCAGCTTTCAACCAGTACATTATGGAAACTCTATGACTAGTATTGGTATTAGTGCTTTCGTTATTGTTATTGCAGCTTTAAATTTGTTTTTAGATTTTGATCAAATTGAAAAAGGAGCTGAACAAAAGATGCCAAAATATATGGAATGGTACGGCGCCATGGGATTAATGATTACATTGGTATGGCTTTATATCGAGTTTTTACGTTTGTTATCAAAACTAAATAGAAAATAATCATCATAGTAGAATAAATTAAAGCTCAGCAGTAATGTTGGGCTTTTTTTATGGCTTTTTTTTGGAGTATTTACAATTAAAAGATTGATAGTGTAACAAATAGAAACAAAAAACTACTAATCTATAAAATCATTAACTTTACCGTCTAATTAACAAATAACAACTAATGAAGAATATTAAAATTACTCTTTTGGCGGCAACGGTGCTCTTAGCATCATGCAACAAAAAACAGGAACTTGTTTCGGGTATTACTAAAAAGAATATGGATACTATTGCCAAACCAGGCGATAATTTTCAAGAATATGTAAATGGAGCATGGTTAAAAAACAACAAAATTCCAGCAGATAAATCATCTTATGGCTCATTTGATATGTTGTATGACCAATCTCAAAAAGATGTTAAAGCCATTATTGAAGAAGCTTCTAAAGGAAGTTTTGCTAACGGTAGTGACCAACAAAAAATTGGCGATTACTATGCGTCGTATATTAATAGAAAAGAGCGTGATGCCAAAGGAATTACGCCTATTCAACCAGAATTAAAAAACATTGATGCCATAGCTAATTATACTGACTTGGCAGCTTATTTTGGAAAAGCAAACAGAACGGGTGTTGCTATTCCATTTGCTATTTCGGTAAATCAGGATTATAAAAATCCGAATGAGTACACTTTAATGACTTGGCAAAGCGGTCTTGGGCTGCCGGAAAGAGAATATTACCTTCAGACGGATGCTAAAATGACGGATGTTCGTAAAAAGTATTTAGCTCATATTGAAAAAATGTTGAGGTTAACAGGAATGCCAACGCCTGCCGAAAGTGCAGCTAAAATCATGGCGTTAGAAACGACAATGGCGAAAGCACAAATGACAAAAGAAGATACTCGTGAGACGGCAAAATTATATAATAAGTATGCGATTGGGGATTTAAAAACTTTAATGCCCGATTTTGATTGGAATGCAATGCTTAAAAATTCGGGTATTGAAAATCAAAAGATTTTGGTAGTATCTCAAGTGGAGTATACTAAAAGCTTGAACGGAATTATTAAAAGTACGCCGATAGATACTTGGAAAACCTACTTAAAATGGAGTTTGATTAACAATGGAGCTAGTCATTTGACAACGGAGTTAGATAAAGCAAACTTTGAGTTTTATGGTAAAACACTTTATGGTACAGAGAAACAAGAAGATGACTGGAAACGTGCTGTTAACTCTGTAAACGGAAGTTTAGGGGAGATGGTAGGGAAAGTATATGTTGCTAAACATTTTTCGCCAGAAGCAAAAGAACGTATGGTAGGAATGGTTAAAAACCTATTGAAAGCTTATGCAGAAAGTATTAAGAAATTAGATTGGATGAGTGAAGCTACTAAAAAACAAGCATTGCAAAAAGTAGATAAATTCATGATTAAGATTGGTTATCCTGATAAATGGAGAGATTATTCTAGTTTGAAAGTGGTTAAAAATGATTTGTATGGGAATGCTGAAAGAGCTACCGAATTTGAATACAACCGTTTGTTACACAAATTAGGAAAACCAGTAGACCGAACAGAATGGGGAATGACACCACAAACAGTAAATGCTTATTATAATCCATCATTGAATGAAATTGTTTTTCCTGCCGCGATATTGCAACCTCCTTTCTTTAATTTGAATGCTGATGATGCCGTAAATTATGGCGGAATTGGAGCTGTTATTGGTCATGAAATTGGTCACGGATTTGATGACCAAGGCGCTACATTTGATGGTGATGGTGTAATGAGAAACTGGTGGACTCCAGAGGATTTAACTAAATTTAAAGCAAAAACAGAAGCTTTAGTTGCGCAATATAGCGGTTTCAAAGCATTTCCTGATTTGAATGTAAATGGTGCTTTTACTTTGGGTGAAAACATCGGCGACTTAGGTGGATTGAGTATTGCTATTAAAGCGTATAAAATGAGTTTAAATGGAAAAGAAGCGACTGTGATGGATGGTTATACCGGAATGCAACGTGTTTTCTTAGGTTGGGGACAAGTTTGGTTGGATAAACAAAGAGAAGAAGCTATGCGAAGTCAAATTGCTGGCGACCCACACTCACCTGCTAAATTCCGTATTAATGGAGTGGTTCGTAATGTTCCAGAATTTTATGAAGCATTTAAAATTAAGCCAACAGATTCTTTATACTTAGCTCCTGAAAAGAGAGTTAAAATTTGGTAATTTATTGAAGTTTATAAAAAGCCCAACATTACTGTTGGGTTTTTTTGTTACAAATTTTATTGACTAGGATTTATTCTGTAGTGTATCGAAAACAAAAAACCTCGCTTCTTAATTGTAGCGAGGTTTTGTATATTATGAAATAGAGACTATTCTATCTCTGAAATCCTCAATGTATTTACCATACCTTTTGAAACAACGGGCATAGCCGCAAGGTTAATTAACATGTCACCTTTTTTAACATAGCCATTTTCTTTTGCAATTTGGTTGATGTCTTCAACTGTATCATCTGTACTTACAAATTTATCATAGAAGAAAGCATTTACACCCCAAAGCAAATTCAACTGCGTTAAAATTCTTCGGTTAGAAGTATAAACCAAAATATGTGCCGAAGGTCTCCAAGCCGAAATTTGGAAAGCAGTATAACCACTATTTGTCAAAGTAGAAATAGCTTTGGCCTTAATATCATTAGCCATAGTAGCCGCATGATAACAAATGGATTTAGTTATAAAACGTTTGGTTCTAACATGAGGTGGGTTTTGTGGAACAGTAATTAATGGAGAATCCTCCACTGCTTCAATAATTTGAGTCATTTTTTCAATCACTTGAACAGGATAATTACCAACTGAGGTCTCTCCAGACAACATAACTGCATCTGCACCATCCATTACTGAGTTGGCAACGTCATTTACTTCAGCACGAGTTGGTGTTAAACTAGTAATCATAGTTTCCATCATTTGTGTGGCCACGATTACAGGAATACGAGCTGTTTTAGCTCTATGAATTAATTTCTTTTGAATCAATGGCACTTCGTGTGCTGGAATTTCAACGCCAAGGTCACCACGAGCCACCATCAAACCATCACAGAAAGCTACAATTTTATCTATATTTTCTACTGCTTCTGGTTTTTCAATTTTAGCTATTATCGGAATTTTATGATCAGAATGTTTAGCAATTAAATCTTGCAATTCTTCTAAATCGGCAGGAGTTCTTACAAAGGAAAGCGCAATCCAATCTACATTTTGCTCAATGGCAAAAATAGCATCTTTAATGTCTTTAGTAGTAAGTGCTGGTAAAGAAACTTTAGTATTAGGTAAGTTTACTCCTTTTTTAGATTTTAATGGACCTCCTTGAATAACTTTACAAACAACTTCTGTAGTACCGTTAGTTTCTAAAGCTTCAAACATTAATTTTCCATCGTCTAGAAGGATTTTTTCGCCTGGTTTCACATCTCTTGGAAACTCAAGATAGTTCATATAAACTCTATCTTTTGTGCCAGGAACATCTTCCGCTGTTTGAAATGTAATAATATCACCTGGATTAACCACTACATCTTCTTTCATTACACCTACACGAAGTTTTGGCCCTTGTAAATCTGCTAAAATAGCTGTGGTGTAATTATTTTCGTGATTTAACTCTCTAATGATATCGATTCGTTCTTTGACATCAGTATAATCTGCGTGAGAAAAATTAATACGGAATACATTTACTCCAGCATCAATCATGGCTTTAATTACTTCTTTTGAACTACAAGCTGGACCTAATGTGGCTACAATTTTAGTCTTTTTTCTTGTTGGCATTTTATTAAAATATTAAATTATTTTTAGATTTTATTTTGTCCTTATCGACAGTATAAACCAAGGTTATTCCATCAACAGCACTTATTTTAGATACAACTTCAGTTAGGTCGATTTCATTGGCAGCATTTTCAATTTTCAAAAAGAAATCAACTTTTTTATATTCAGGCAGCAGGTAAGCCAAGGATGAAAATGAGTTTTTTGAATTAGAAAACAAATCAATAGTTATGTTGTTTTCTGTTCCTAGGACTACATTTTTATTTTGAACTAAATCCCAAGTAATGACTTTTTCAATGTCTTTATAAGTAAATCGCGCAAAAGAAGTTTGTCCTTCCTTTACTTTGGATTGAATATCCAATTCGCTTTTATGCAATTGAATTTCGATATCCCGATTTAAAAAATAAGCCAATCGATAATCTTCTAGCGAAGTATGAATAGCGATAATGTGATAATCATCCTCTTCAAAATCTTCAATATATATTTTATGGACAGCCATTTATTGCCAAAATAAGTTGTAAATATAAGATTTATAAGGAACAAAACACAGTCCCAATATTAGATTAACGTTATTTTATAAACGAAAACGTTGTAGTTTTTTATGAAAATGAATTATATTTTGTTAATTTTTTCTTGAAATGCAAAATAGGCACGTTTTGCCGCAATTTCTTCTGCTTTCTTTTTAGAAGTTGCTCTTGATTTGGCAATTACTTTTTCATCAATACTCAATTTTACACCAAAATATTTCTGACCATCGTTTCCATTATCGTCAAAAACGTCAAAGTAGAATTGTTTTTTCTCTTTTTGACACCATTCAATAACCAAACTTTTATAACTAATTACTTTTCCTTCTAGACGAGCAATATTCACATAAGGAAGAATCACTTTTTTTCGGATAAAATCTTCACAGCCAACATAGCCTTTGTCAAGAAATATTGCGCCAACCAAGGCTTCAAAAATATTACCATGAATGTTTTCTCCAAAATGAGATGAAGGTACTTTACTATCTACTAAATCCACCAAGTTCAAATCGCGACCTAATTCATTTAAATGTTCTCTGCTGACAATTTTTGAACGCATTTTGGTCAAATAACCTTCATCTCCAAGCGGAGCTTCTTTATATAAATGAGCGGCAATTACAGAACTTAACATTGAATCCCCAAGAAACTCTAGTCGTTCATAATTCAAAGGATTTCCCTCTTCATCGGTTTTATTTGATGACCTATGAGTGAATGCTTTTTCGTAATATCTTATGTTGGTAGTTTTAAAACCAATAATCTTTTCAACAGCAGCAAAAAAATTCCCGCCTTCTATAGGACGGGAATTTCTGAAAAATATTTTGTTAAGTAATCGCATGAAAACTTATTCTTCTAATTTTTTAAACAAAACGCAAGCATTGTGCCCACCAAAACCAAAAGTGTTACTCATAGCAACTTTGATATCTCTTTTTTGAGGTTTGTTGAGTGTTAAATTCAATGAAGGATCAATATTTTCATCAACAGTGGTATGATTAATTGTTGGAGGAACTATGCCGTGTTGCATAGCTAAAATAACAGCAATCGATTCAATAGCGCCAGCAGCTCCAAGCAAGTGACCAGTCATTGATTTAGTGGAATTGATGTTGATGTTTTTAGCATGAGCACCAAAAACATGACTAATCGCTTTCAATTCAGCAACATCACCAAGAGGAGTTGAAGTTCCATGAGTATTAATGTGATCGACCATATCTGGAGTCATTCCTGCATCTCGCAGCGTATTTTCCATTACCGCAATTACGCCAATTCCTTCTGGGTGTGGAGCGGTTAAGTGATACGCATCAGATGACATTCCACCACCACCTAACTCGCAATAGATTTTTGCACCTCGCGCCTTAGCATGTTCATATTCTTCTAATACAATAGCTCCCGAGCCTTCACCAAGAACAAATCCGTCACGAGTAGCATCAAAGGGACGTGAAGCCGTTTCAGGACTTTCGTTTCTAGTGGATAAGGCATGCATCGAGTTGAATCCACCCATTCCTGCAATAGTTACAGCGGCTTCAGAGCCTCCGGTAACAATAACGTCACACATTCCTAATCGGATATAGTTAAAAGCATCAATCATAGCATTAGCGGAGGATGCACAAGCAGAAACAGTAGTATAATTTGGACCCATATACCCATTTCTCATAGAAATATGAGCAGGAGCAATATCTGCAATCATTTTTGGAATAAAGAAAGGATTGAACTTTGGCGTTCCATCCCCTTTGGCATAATACATCACTTCTTCTTGAAAAGTTTCTAATCCGCCAATTCCAGCACCCCAAATAACACCCACTCTGTGTTTATTCACATTGTCATTCGTAATTCCAGCGTCTTTGATAGCTTCATCACTAGAGGCAATGGCATAATGGGAAAATTTATCTAATCGGCGTGATTCTTTACGATCCATGTAATCTTCAATATTGAAGTTTTTAACTTCGCAAGCAAATTTTGTTTTATGCTTTTCTGTATCGTAATACGTTATCGGAGCAGCACCGCTTTTGCCATTTACTAAACCATCCCAATACTCTTGAATGGAATTACCGATGGGAGTTAATGCTCCAAGACCAGTTACAACAACACGCTTTAATTGCATATAATTTTTTTTAAATATCGTTTAAACAAATAATACCCTACTATCTTTATGTTATATAAGCTTAAAGAGACGAGGGTATTTCAATATAGTGTGATTGAAATTTCAATCAAAAATAGTCTAATTTTTTAAAAATAATAAAAACCCGTACACAAATATTGTATACGGGTTATTTATTTTATTATTTTTTTGCTTCTTCGATGTAAGAAATAGCTTGACCTACAGTAGCAATGTTTTCAGCTTGGTCGTCTGGAATTTGAATATCAAATTCTTTTTCGAACTCCATAATAAGCTCAACAGTGTCTAATGAATCAGCTCCTAAATCGTTTGTGAAGCTTGCTTCTGTTACAACTTCATTCTCGTCAACGCCTAATTTGTCTACGATAATCGCTTTAACTCTTGATGCAATGTCTGACATAATCTTTAATTTTAAATTTTAATTGTTGGCAAAAATAAAAAACTTTATCTTAAAACCACCTTTTAGTTAATAAATGTGACCACGAAATTAAAAAAATTATTTTACAAAGACTTCATTTATATTATTTATTATCATTTATTATTCTTTTTTTTGCGTAATAAATATTACAACTAGATGAAAAAAATAGTACTCTTCGCTTCTGGATCGGGTTCTAATGCCGAAAAAATTGTATTGCATTTCAAGACTAAAGAATTGGCTAAAGTGGTCGAAATTTTCACTAATAATCCAAATGCTAAAGTATTAGAAAGAGCTAAAAACTTAAATGTTCCCGCTCAAATTTTCAATAGACAAGAGCTAAATGAAGGAAAAGTTTTAGATAAACTAAAAGAAATACAACCCGATTTGATTGTTTTAGCCGGATTTTTATGGAAATTTCCAGAGCATATCATCAAAGAATATCCTAATAAGATAATAAACATCCATCCAGCATTATTGCCAAATTATGGTGGAAAAGGAATGTATGGAATGAATGTGCATCAATCCGTTTTAAATAATAAAGAAAAAGAAACTGGAATTACCATTCATTTTGTAAATGAGCACTATGACGAAGGAGGAATCATCTTCCAAAAAGCAGTCAACATAGAAGATTGCCAAACAGCCGAAGAAATCGCAGATAAAATACACATTTTAGAACATCATTTTTTTCCAGAAGTAATAGAAAAACTCATAACTCATAACTCATAACTTTGAACTCATATCAAGTCCACATCTACACCGACGGCGCAGCCAAAGGAAACCCCGGAAACGGAGGTTATGGCGTTGTCATGGAATTAGTAGGCACTCCCCATAAAAAA
This sequence comes from uncultured Bacteroidota bacterium, assembly GCA_903913315.1. GTDB lineage: Bacteria > Bacteroidota > Bacteroidia > Flavobacteriales > Flavobacteriaceae > Flavobacterium. Next base: position 38,862 of record CAIWKX010000115.1, read on the forward strand.
GAATTTTATGAAGGATTTCGCTTGACAACCAATAACAGAATGGAACTTCTTGCTGTAATTGTTGGTTTAGAAAAACTCAAAAACCCAAACATGAAAGTGTTAGTGATTTCCGATTCTAAATATGTAGTGGATTCTGTGGAGAAAAAGTGGGTGTTGGGTTGGGAGAAAAAAGGATTTGTAAATCGAAAGAATTCCGATTTATGGAAACGATTCTTGAAAATTTACCGTCAACACCAAGTCGACTTTAAATGGATAAAAGGACACAACAATCATCCCCAAAACGAACGCTGTGATGAACTAGCAGTATATGCTTCAGGATTACCCAATTTATCGATAGATGCTTTTTATGAAAATGAAGAATCCAAACTATTATAATTTATGAAGACCCTTACAACCACATTATTGTTACTTATTTCATTGGCTACAGTTGCTCAAGAAGCGGACTATTATACCAATAAAAACTTTCTTAAAACGTTAAATAATGATACTACTTATGTGTTTTTAAGAAAGAAAATAACCCAAGAGTATGTTCATTCTAGTCCAGGAAGCTGGGGCGAATTTGTAAAAGATGTAGACGAGGATATTAAAACCAAAGAGAAAGTAATCGCCTTTACATTTGATGCATGTGGAAGAGAAAAAGGTTTGGGTTTCGATCAAGAATTGATAAATTATTTGATCAAAGAAAATATTCCAGCTACATTATTTGTAACCGGTAGATGGATAGACGAACATTTTGATACTTTTATGTCGATATCCAAAGAAAAAACATTTGAAATAGAAAACCACGGACTCAACCACAAACCATGTTCTATTGACGGCGAAAGTGAATATGGAATTCATGGTACAGCTACCGTTGGTGATGCCTTTGATGAAATAGAAGCCAATGCGCGAAAAATAGAAGCGCTTACACATCATAAACCCAAATTCTATCGTTCGGCAACCGCTTTTATTGATGAGGCTTGTGCTAAAATGGCACGACAATTACACATTCAAGCCATTAGTTTTCAAGTATTATCAGGAGATGCCGTTCCGTTTACGCCTGCTAATGAAATAGAAGAAAACGTTTTGAAAAACATCAAACCCGGCGCTATAGTTATTATGCACATGAACCACCCACAATGGAATACCTTTGAAGCCCTAGAAAAAATAATTCCAAAACTAAAAGCAGAAGGCTACCGCTTTGTGCAACTCAAAGACTTCCCTCTTTATAGTATAAAAGGGCAGGATTAGATCGCATTTATTAGCAATACTATTTAAATAGGTAATGTATGGGTAGATTATTTAGGGTACCACAACCATGCTTTATCCATGCTTTATCCATGCTTTATCCATGCTTTATCCATGCTTTATCCATGCTTTATCCATGCTTTATCCATACACTATCCATACACTATGGCCCGCCCTGACCCGTCCTAAAATAACTATACAAGTTATTAAATAAATCCTATTTTAGTTATCTTTTGCAACTCTGAAACTTATAAACTATCTTTGCGCCTTCTAATTTGAAACCAAAAAAATGAACAAACTTTTAATAGTAGGAACGGTTGCTTTTGATGCTATCGAAACTCCTTTTGGAAAAACTGATAAAATATTAGGTGGTGCTGGAACTTTTATTGGGTTATCGGCTAGCCATTTTAAATTACAATCGGCTATTGTTTCGGTAGTAGGTGATGATTTTCCGCAAGAGTATTTGGATTTATTGACGGCAAGAAATATTGATATTTCAGGTCTTGAAGTGGTTAAAGGAGGGAAAACATTCTTCTGGAGTGGTAAATACCACAACGATATGAATTCAAGAGATACCTTGGCTACTGAATTAAATGTTTTGGCAGATTTCAATCCCATTGTACCCGAAAACTTCAAAAATGCCGATGTAGTGATGTTAGGAAACTTACATCCATTAGTACAAACAGGTGTTTTAAATCAAATGACTGCCAAACCAAAATTAGTGGTTTTGGACACGATGAACTTTTGGATGGACTGTGCTTTACCAGAATTGCTTGACGTAATCAAACGTGTTGATGTAATCACCATTAATGATGAAGAAGCACGTCAGTTGTCTGGAGAATATTCTTTAGTGAAAGCGGCAGCTAAAATTCATACTATGGGACCAAGGTATGTCGTGATTAAAAAAGGAGAACATGGCGCCTTAATTTTCCATAACGAACATATTTTCTTTGCACCAGCATTGCCATTGGCAGATGTTTATGATCCAACAGGAGCTGGAGATACTTTTGCTGGAGGATTTGCTGGATTCATCACACAACAAGGAGACATTTCTTTTGAGACAATGAAAACTGCGGTTATTCAAGGGTCCAACTTAGCGTCATTCTGTGTGGAGAAATTCGGAACAGAGCGAATGTTAGAATTAAAAGAATCAGAGGTGAAAAGCCGCTTGAAACAATTCAAGTCTTTAACACAATTTGATATAGAATTATAATAACTTTATGCCTCGAAATTTTCGGGGCATTTTTATTTACATTAACAATACGGACAAGTCGCGACTTGTCCCTAACAACACAACAATTACAATGAGTGACGCAATCAAACACGAATGTGGAATTGCACTTTTACGATTAAAGAAACCGTTAGCGTTTTACAAACAAAAATACGGTTCGGCTTTCTACGGAATACAGAAAATGTATCTCTTAATGGAAAAACAACACAACCGTGGACAAGACGGCGCTGGTTTTGCTTCCATTAAATTAGATGTGGAACCCGGAGAACGATACATCAGTCGAGTGCGTTCTAATGATGCACAAGCGATCCAAGATGTCTTCAAGCAAATCAACGAACGCATCAACGAAGAAATGGCTTCTCATCCGGAATATGCTGATGATGTAGCTGCTCAAAAAGCAAACATCCCCTATATTGGAGAATTATTTTTAGGGCATGTTCGTTATGGAACTTTTGGTAAAAATAGTATTGAAAGTGTGCATCCATTTTTACGTCAAAACAATTGGATGCATCGAAATCTGATTGTTGCGGGAAACTTCAACATGACCAATGTTACCGAGCTTTTCAATAGTTTAGTAGAATTAGGGCAACATCCAAAAGAAATGGCAGATACGGTAACCGTAATGGAAAAAATCGGACATTTTTTGGATGATGAGGTTACCGATTTGTATCACGAATGTAAATTGAATGGATTATCAAAAAGAGAAGCTTCTCCTGTTATTGCTGAAAAACTGCAAATTGCTAAAATATTAAAAAGAGCTTCCAAAGGGTGGGATGGTGGTTATGCTATGGCTGGACTTTTTGGTCATGGTGATGCCTTTGTGTTTCGTGATCCTGCGGGAATTCGTCCAGCTTATTTCTATGAAGATGATGAAATTGTTGTTGTAGCTTCGGAAAGACCCGTTATTCAAACCGTATTCAATGTTCCATTTGAAAAAGTGCAAGAATTGCAACCCGGAAATGCTTTAATCATTAAGAAGAACGGAAACGTTACCGAAGAAGAAATAATTGTACCCACTATTAAAAAAGCATGTTCTTTTGAAAGAATTTATTTTTCACGAGGAAGCGATGCCGAAATTTATCAAGAGCGAAAAAATTTAGGAAAATTAATTCTTCCAGCTGTTCTCGAATCTATTGGAGATGATACTGATAATACTGTTTTCTCTTATATACCAAATACTGCGGAAACCTCCTTTTATGGAATGGTAGAAGCAGCACAAGATTTTTTAAATCAAAGAAAAAATCAATTTATTTTAAATAATAGAAAAACATTAACCAAAGAAAAATTAGAAGAAATACTTTCGGTTAAAATTAGAACTGAGAAAATCGCTATTAAGGACGCCAAACTAAGGACATTTATTACGGATGATAAAAACCGTGATGAATTGGTAGCCCATGTTTATGATGTAACCTATGGAGTTATCAAACCAACTGATAATTTAGTGATTATTGATGATAGCATTGTTCGTGGGACTACATTAAAAATGAGTATCATTAAAATGATGGATCGATTGAATCCTAAGCGAATAGTTGTTGTTTCCTCGGCACCACAAATTCGATATCCAGATTGTTATGGTATTGACATGGCAAAGTTGGAAGGACTAGTTGCCTTTCAAGCAGCAATTGAACTTTTAAAAGAGCAAAATCGCTATCATATTGTTGATGAAGTTTATAAAAAATGTAAAGCTCAAGAGAAGTTAAAAGACTCGGATGTAGTTAATTACGTTACAGAAATATATTCGCCATTTAGCGATACAGACATTTCCAATAAAATAGCGGAATTACTAACTTCTGAAAGTATAAAAGCAGAAGTAAAAATTATTTTTCAATCTGTTGCTAACCTTCATATTGCTTGTCCGAAGAATTTAGGAGATTGGTACTTCACAGGTGACTATCCAACACCTGGAGGAAACCGAGTTGTAAACCGAGCATTTATGAATTTTTATGAAGGAAAAGATGCTAGAGCCTACTAAAAATTAACATTTTATGTAGTTTATCGATTATTGGTGTAATTCATCAATATTATTTTGTAACTAAATACAAGTCAGTATATCTTTGGAGAACCATAGCATTAGTAGGTTAAGTTTATGGTAGATTTGGGGCAAAAAAGGTGAAAGAAATTTCACCTTTTTTATTTTCTATAAGTTCCACTTTCAAAATGGCGAATTCTACCCTCATTTGACTATCATCCCAATATATTTCTCAATTTTTAAGATTATAAAACCACCATACTATTATGTTTGCAGTACCATAGGATTTAGTAGGTTAAGTTTATGGTAGATTTGGGGCAAAAAGGCGTTCGCAACCGCGGACGTCTTTTTAAAATTCACACACACAAAAAAACCCGGTTGCACACACAACCGGGTTTTGAATTTTATAAATTGACTATTATTTAGCTTCGTTATATCTTCTAGACACTTCTGTCCAATTGATTACATTAAAGAAAGCTTCGATATAATCGGGACGACGATTTTGATAATGTAAGTAGTAGGCATGTTCCCAAACATCCATTCCTAAAATTGGAGTTCCTCCACAACCAATACCAGGCATTAAAGTATTGTCTTGATTTGGCGTTCCACAAACTTCTAATTTACCATCTTTTATACAAAGCCAAGCCCAACCCGAACCAAATTGAGTAGCACCAGCTTTTGCAAAAGAAGCTTTGAATTCGTCAAACGAACCAAAATCTTTTTCAATAGCCGCTAATAATTCACCAGTAGGTAATCCACCACCGTTTGGAGACATTACAGTCCAGAACAAATTATGGTTAAAAAACCCACCACCATTATTTCTAACAGCTGCTTTAGTCATATCTAAATTTTTTAGAATTTCTTCAATAGATTTTCCTTCCAAATCTGTTCCTGCAATTGCTGCATTCAAGTTAGTTGTATAAGCATTATGATGTTTTGAATGGTGAATTTCCATTGTTCTTGCATCAATATGTGGTTCTAACGCATCGTAAGCGTAAGGTAATTGCGGTAATTCAAATGCCATGATATTTTTGTTTAAGTTATTACTAAAATTGATTTCAAATTTATACATTTATCTTTGTAAAAGAAAATACTTTTTTTACATAATTCCATTGAAAAAACCTATTATAGAGCTAAATGACATTTGATATACAGCCCAAGCATTTGCAAAACGAACTTATAAAACTAGTTCCACTTCATGAAAATGATTTTGAAGAATTGTATGAAGTAGCTTCCGATCCTTTAGTTTGGGAACAGCATCCTAATAAATTGCGTTATCAAAGAGCTATTTTTCAGAATTTCTTTCAAGGAGCTATTGCATCTAGAGGCGCTTTTTTTGTTCGAGACGCCGAGACCAATGAAGCTATTGGCAGTAGCCGATTTTATGATTATGATGAAAAAAACAATTCCATTTTGATTGGTTATACCTTTATGGCAAGAAAATATTGGGGAAAAGATTACAATAAAGCTTTGAAAAAAGTCATGATGGACTATGTTTTTCAATATGTAGACACCATTTATTTTCACATTGGAGCCACTAATATTCGTTCACAAAAAGCTATTGAAAAAATAGGCGCAATAAAAATTGATGCAATTGAAGTTACCTATTACGGAGAAGCGTCTAAATTGAATTATATTTATCGAATTAATAAAAAATAAATGCAAAAACCAGCTTTCTCTATCTATGATGCCTCTGCGGGATCAGGTAAAACCTATACTTTGGTAAAAGAATATCTCAAAATCATTCTTTTGTCCAAAAAGCAAGATGCATATCGCAACATTCTGGCGATTACTTTTACTAACAAAGCTGTTCACGAAATGAAAAGTCGAGTGGTAGAAAGTTTGTCTGAATTTGCTAAAGAAAGTCCTTCTGATAAAGCATCGAATTTGATGCAAATCATTAGTTCTGAAACAGGATTAAGTTTGTTTGATATTAAAGAAAAAGCAAAAAGCATTATTAAAAATTTGATTCATAATTATGCTGCTTTTGATATTTCTACTATTGATAAATTCACTCACAAAGTCATTCGAGCCTTTGCTCATGATTTGAATTTACCTATAACATTTGATGTTTCTCTTGATACAGAAAACCTTTTAACCGAAGCAGTTGATGCCATTATTGCTCAAGCTGGAGAAGATGAAACATTAACCAATCTTCTTGTGAATTTCACAATGGAAAAAACCGACGATGATAAATCTTGGGATGTTTCGCGTGAAATCATGGAAACAGGCAAATTAATTTTAAACGAAAACAATCGCGAAGAAATAAGTCATTTCAATAATAAATCGATTGCTGAATTTGTTGAAATTAAGAATAAACTAGTTGAATTTTGTAAAGAAATAGAAGTTGAAACCATTGCTCAAGCCACAGATGCATTGCTTTTGATTGAAAAAAATGGCATTGATTTAAAATCGTTTTCAAGAGGAACTTTCCCAAATCATTTGATTAAAATTAAAGAAGGGAAGTTCAATCCAAATAACAAAATGTTTTATGAATTTGACGATATTCAAATAAATAGTAAAGCATCTGATGGAGCAATAATCGAAAGTATTATCCCTGAATTATTGTCAATATTAAAATCGATTTATACCAAATTTGAAAAGAAAAATTTCTACGAAGCTTTCTTGAAAAATATTACGCCACTTTCGTTGATGAATACGTTGAGCAATAAATTGCAAGACATTCAAAAAGAACAAAATATACTTTCCATAACAGAATTCAATAAATTAATTAACGAGCAAATTCAAAACCAGCCGGCGCCTTTTATTTATGAGCGGTTAGGTGAAAAATACAAGCATTTTTTTATTGACGAATTTCAAGATACTTCTGAAATGCAATGGCAGAATTTAATTCCGCTTATTGATAATGCACTTTCGAGCGAAGATTTAGATGGAACTCGTGGTTCGTTACTGATTGTAGGTGATCCAAAACAGTCAATTTACCGTTGGCGTGGTGGAAAAGCAGAGCAATTTATTGAATTAAGCAAAAATGAAAACCCATTTGTAAACCCTGAAAAGGAGCTTTTCCCATTAGGAACTAATTGGAGAAGTTATGAGAATGTCATCGACTTTAATAATAATTTTTTCAAATTTTTAGCTTCAAAATTTGCAAATAGTAACTATAAAGATTTATATGAAAATCATTCTCATCAAGAATTTAACTCGAAAAAAGGAGGTTATGTAAATATTAGTTTTATTCCGAAAATTGACAAAGAAGAAGTTTCAGATGAAGATAGTTTAGATAAAAACGATTTGTACTTGGAAGCTACTTTAAATACAATTGTGAAAGTAAAAGCGAATGGATTTAGTTATAAAGACATTGTCATTCTAACCCGAAATAAAAAACCAGGAACCGCTATTGCTAATCATTTAATTGAAAATGGAATTCCTATAGTTTCTTCTGAAAGTTTGTTACTAGGTGCGTCTTCGGAAGTGCAAACTTGTATTTATATATTACGCTATTTAAAAAACATAAATGATTTAGAGTCGAAAGCTAATTTCTTGTATTATATAGCTAAAAATTTACAGCAAAAATTACCTGTTCACGATTTTATCGCCAAAGGAATGGAATTGAAAAACGAATTGGAATTTCAAAATTGGTTGACTGAAATTGATGTTGATTTTCCTTTTCAAAGCCTCAGAAAGAAAGCGCTTTATGAAGCGACAGAAATCATAATTTCAAAAGTGATTCCAATAGAAAAGCGAAATGCTTATGTGCAATATTTCTTGGATTTGATTTTGGAACATGACTTAAAAAAACAATCTGGAATTTCCGATTTTCTTACTTATTGGGAAAACAATTCTGAAAAATTAAGCATTCCATCACCTGAAGGAAGTGATGCGGTTCGAATTATGACCATTCATAAATCCAAAGGGTTGGAATTTCCTGTAGTGATATTTCCTTTTGCAGAACAAAACTATTCGCAAAACTTAGGTGATAAAATTTGGATTGCTGCCAATGAAGCACAAATTGGTTTGCCAAAAGCATTGGTTTCAAAAAATGCAGCTGTCGAGAATTTTGGAGAAGAAGCATCGTTAGTTTATCTTCAGAAAAAAGAAGAAGATTTGTTGGACAACATTAATGTTTTATATGTTGCATTGACCCGTGCCGAAGAACAATTATATATAATTTCGGGATTGGTTTCTGAAAACAGTAAAGGTGAATTACCAAATAATATGGCGACTTTCTTTATAGAATTTTTATCAAGTAAATTTAAGGAAGAACAATTGCAATATGAATTTGGGTCATCAGAAAAAAATTCAATTACAAAAGAAGTAGTTTCTAATGCATTAACTATTCCTCAACTTTCGCAAACATTACATCCAAAAAACATCAAAATTGCACAACGCGAAAGTGTGATGTGGAATACCAAACAACAAAAAGCGATTGAATTCGGGAACATCATTCATGAAATCTTAGCCTTTATAAAAACTAAAAACGACATCGATTTGGCAATAACCAAAGCTATCGAAAATGGATTAATCATTTCCCATCAAAGAGAAGCAGTTTTGGCAACAATTTCAGCAATTGTTACTCACAAAGAACTGACCGATTATTTTTCGGAAGAACATAAAGTAATGAACGAACAAACCATCATTCAAAAACAAGGAAATATTGTAAAACCCGATAGAATGTCGGTTTCGAAAGATAAAAAGGTATTTCTTTTAGATTATAAAACCGGTCAGCATTTACCAAAACACAAAACACAATTAGAAAACTATCAGAAGACTATCGAAGATATGGGTTATAAAGTGGAGAAAAAGTCACTGATATATATAGGGGAAGAAATTGAAGTGTTACATTTGTAGAAATTTAGAAAATAGAATACAGAACAAAGAAAATAGACTCTGCACATTCAAATTATTGCAATAAAACTAAGATTTTACATTCGTGAAAATTTGTGCAAATCGTGGCAAAAGAAAAGCTTCGAGACTTCGAGTCTTCGTGGCAAATAAACAAACAAACTAATACTATGTACGGAAAAATTCAACAACACTTACAAAATGAATTAAATACTATTGAACAAAATGGTATTTTCAAAAAAGAACGCGTTATTACGTCTCCACAAGGGGCAGAAATTACTGTTAATGGAGTAACAGTTTTAAACTTTTGTGCCAACAACTATTTAGGATTATCATCGCATCCTGAAGTAATCCAAGCTGCGAAAGATGCTTTAGATTCGCACGGATTTGGAATGTCGTCTGTGCGTTTCATTTGTGGCACACAAGATATTCACAAAACATTAGAACAAAAGATTGCTAATTTTTATGGAACCGAAGACACTATATTATATGCAGCAGCATTTGATGCTAATGGTGGCGTTTTTGAACCATTATTAGGAGAAGAAGATTGCATAATTTCTGATTCTTTAAATCACGCTTCCATTATTGACGGAGTTCGTTTGTGTAAAGCGGCACGTTATCGTTATGAAAATTCCAATATGGAAGATTTAGAACAGCAACTGATTAAAGCAACAGCAGCAGGTCACCGATTCAAGTTGATTGTAACTGATGGAGTATTTTCAATGGATGGATTAGTTGCGCCATTAGATAAAATCTGTGATTTGGCTGATGAATATGATGCACTAGTAATGGTCGATGAATGTCATGCGGCAGGTTTTATTGGTGCCACAGGAAAAGGAACCTTAGAAGCCAAAGGAGTAATGGGACGTGTGGATATCATAACCGGTACATTGGGGAAAGCACTTGGAGGTGCTATGGGAGGCTATACCACTGCGAAAAAAGAAGTAATTGAGATTTTACGTCAACGTTCGAGACCTTATCTTTTTTCAAACTCTTTAGCACCCGCTATTGTTGGGGCCTCTATTAAAGTGTTTGAACTTTTAGAAAAAGACACTACTTTACGGGATAAGCTGGAATGGAATACTAATTATTTTAAGCAAGGATTAAGGGGAGCAGGGATTGATTTTATAGATGGTGATTCAGCAATAGTTCCTGTAATGTTGTATGATGCTAAATTATCTCAAATAATGGCAGATGAACTACTTAAAAAGGGAATTTATGTGATTGGATTCTTCTATCCAGTAGTTCCAAAAGAGAAGGCAAGAATTAGAGTACAGCTTTCGGCAGCACATACTAAAGAGCATTTAGACAAAGCAATACAAGCGTTTACAGAAGTAGGTAAGTCTCTAGAAATCATATAATGTAGAATTTTGCCTACAACATTTTGATAATTCAATAATAGGTATTACTTTTGCGCCATTATATCTTTATAATCTAACAAAATTAAGTATGAAACATCTTAACAAATTAATTGCTTTATTGATGCTTTTGGGATTAAGTTCTCAAGCGCAAGACAGTGACAACACATGGGCTATCTCGTTTGGAGCAAACGCAGTAGACGGAGGCAGAGTAAGTGCTGCATCAAGTATTAAAAATCAATTTTCTCAGTATTTTGACCAAAAAACGTATTGGAGTATTATTCCTTCAGTATCTTATGTAAATGTTTCGAAATACGTTGGAGACAACTTCTCTTTTGGGATTACAGGTTCTGTAAACAAAATGACTAAGTTTGTTGGTGATGGGATTTATGATCCAGCATCTAACACAAACAGTTATCCTATTGTTAACACAGGAGATTTAATGTATTATGGTATTGATGGAGTTATTAAATATAGCTTTATGAATATGATCAAATCTAAAGTTATTGATCCATCTCTTCACATTGGTGGTGGATATACTTGGTTAGGTGATGCTTCTGCAGGAACTGTTAATGGAGGTTTAGGATTAACTTTTTGGTTATCTAAACAAGTAGGTTTGTCTTTACAATCTACTTACAAACATTCATTTGATGATACAAGAGTTCCTAATGTAGATGTTCCTTCACACATGCAACATTTTGTAGGTATTACTTTCAAATTTGGAGCTAAAGATACTGATGGTGATGGAATTTATGACAAATATGATGCTTGTCCTGAAGTTGCTGGTCCAAAAGAATTTAATGGTTGTCCAGATTCAGACGGTGATAAAATTATTGATAAAGATGATGCTTGTCCAAATGAAGCTGGTTTAGCTGCATTCAATGGTTGTCCTGATACAGATGGAGACGGTGTTCCAGATAAAGATGATGCTTGTCCAGATGTTGCTGGTTTAAAAGCTTTAGGTGGATGTCCTGACAAAGATGGAGATGGAATTGCTGACAAAGATGATAAATGTCCAGATGTTAAAGGACCAAAAGAAAACGCAGGTTGTCCTTGGCCAGATAGAGATGGAGATGGAGTTCTTGACAAAGATGATAAATGTCCAGACGTTAAAGGTCCAGCTTCTAACAATGGTTGTCCAATACCAGAACCAACAGAAGAGGCTATTAAAAAATTGAATGAGTATGCTAAAACTATCTTGTTTGATACAGGAAAATTCTCTTTCCAAAAACAAACATTGCCAGTTTTACAATCAATTTCTGCTATTTTAAAAGAATATCCAACTTCTAAATTCAGTATTGAAGGTCATACAGATAATTCAGGTAAAGCAGATGCTAACCTAAAATTATCTGAAGAAAGAGCTGCTGCAGTTAAAAATTATTTAGTTGAAAATGGAATTGCTGCTGATAGATTAACATCTTCAGGATATGGTCAAACAAAACCAATCGATTCTAATAAAACTAAAGCTGGTAAAGCTAACAACAGAAGAGTTGAAGTGAAATTAGTAAAATAATTTCTTTTAAAATATTTTCAAGAAAACGCTCCGAATTTCGGGGCGTTTTTTTATATTTATCAAATGGCAAATGCAACTTTTCTTCAACACTTAGCACAAGTTATTTTAAATGATTATTCTGATAAATTATCAGACACTATAATTATCTTACCTAACAGGAGAGCTAAAGTCTTTCTAATAGAAGCGTTGAAAAAGCAATCTGAGAAAACCATATTTGCTCCTGAAATAATTAGTATTGAAGATTTTGTGCAAAACATTGCAGGTATTCGTTCTATAGACAGTGTGGAACTTTTATTTGAATTTTACACGATTTATTTGCACGTTACAGAAAAAGATAAAGAGTCTTTTGAAACCTTTGCCAATTGGGCAAAAACATTGCTCCAGGACTTTAATGAAATAGATCGTTACTTATTGGACCCCGATAAGGTTTTAAAGTATTTAGAAAACATCAAAGAAGTTGAGCATTGGGCCGTTGATATAGACAAACGGACAAATCTTATTGAAAACTATCTTATTTTCTGGAAAAAACTGCCACATTACTATCATTCTCTTTATCACTATTTACTTCAAAAAGGAGTTGGCTACCAAGGATTAATTTATAGAGAAGCTGTACATAATCTAAGTCACTTTTCAGAATCAGTAAAAGAAAAAAGCTTTGTTTTTGCTGGATTTAATGCCCTTAATCAAGCAGAAGAAAAGATAGTGCAACATCTTTTAGCATTAGATAAAGCCAAAATCTATTGGGATATTGATGAAACTTTTTTAAACGATACGTATCACGATACCGGACTTTTTCAACGACGATTTAAAGCGGAATGGCCTTACTATAAAACTAATCCGTATGAGTGGATATCTACTGAATATCAGCATGAGAAGAATATTCATGTCATTGGTACGCCAAAATCAATTGGTCAAGCCAAGATTGTTGGCGATATTATTGAAAAACACAGTGATGCTACTAATGGCCAACTTCAAAATGTAGCTGTTGTGCTTGGAGAAGAAAGTCTTTTACTGCCAGTTTTGTATTCATTGCCAAGTAATGTTCCTGCTTTAAATATTACTATGGGATTTTCGAGCAAGAACAATCCTGCTCAATTGTTGATGGCAAAATTGTTTAAGATGCATACTAATGCGTTGGCTAGAAACGCTACTAGTTATGTCTTTTATTATAAAGATGTTTTGGATATTCTGACGCATCCGTTAATAGAACCGTATGTAAATGCATCAGGATTAGTGAATCGTTTCAACCAAAATAACTACACTTTTATTGTCCATAAGCGTATTTTAGAATTGCAAGAAAAGCAGAATGATTTATTTCAATTGCTTTTTCAAAAATGGGATACTAATTCAGTGAAGGTCTTGGAGTGTTTATCTCAGGTATTATTGATTATCAAATCGAATTTAAGTAGCGATAATGAAGACGAAAAAATTACCAATGCCTTTGTATATTCCATTTTCAAAGTCATTAATCAACTGATTTCTTATTTTTCTTCTCATGAAAATATTGATACTATTGACACACTTTATGCTATCTACAAGCAAGTAATTGAGGTGGCAGAGGTTTCTTTTGAAGGAGAACCCTTGAACGGATTGCAAATTATGGGAGTGTTAGAAAGTCGAGTACTCGATTTTGAAACGGTGATTATCACCTCGGTAAATGAAGGCAAATTCCCTGCAGGGAAAAGTATGAATTCTTTTATTCCGTATGATGTGAAACGCGAATTGGGTTTGCCCACTTTTAAAGAAAAAGATGCGATTTATACCTACCACTTCTATCATTTATTGCAACGTGCTAAGAATGTGTATTTGTTATACAATTCTGATAGTGACGGTTTGGATGCAGGTGAAAAAAGTCGATTTATTACCCAATTGGAAGTAGAAAAGCAACCGAAGCACAATTTGACATTTCAAACGTATAATGCCGATGTTCCCGAAATTGCTCATCAACCTATTGTAGTTCCAAAATCGGATAGTGTTTTGGTGCGATTAAAAGAAATCGCCGATAAAGGATTTTCTCCCTCATCGTTAACCGCTTATATTCGAAATCCGATTCAATTTTATTTTCAACGTATTTTGCGCATTTCTGAAACCGATGAAGTGGAAGAAAATATCGCAGTAAATACACTTGGAACCATTATTCACGGTGCTTTAGAAGAATTATATAAACCGTTTATCGGTAAAATATTAATTGAAAATGATATTACAACCTGCATTAAAAACATTGATGAAGAAGTTTTAAAACAATTCAAATTGGTCTATAAAGAAGGCGATATCAAAAAAGGGCGAAACCTTTTGGCCTATGAAGTTGCCAAACGAAATGTGCTTAATTTTTTAAAATTAGAATTAGAATCCATTCAAAAAAATGGAGACAAAATTCAGATTATCGCGTTAGAAAAGCATTTGGATCGAACTTTAGAACATCCAAGCCTGCCTTATCCAGTGAAGATTGCAGGTAATGTTGACCGCATTGAAAACCGAAATGGCAAAATTAGAATCATCGATTATAAGACAGGAACGGTCACTCGACCAAGTGTTACTTTAAAATCATGGAATGGTTTAACTGAAGACATTAAAAACGATAAAATCATTCAGATTCTGGCCTATGCTTTTATGTATGCACCACAAGCCAAAGGATTAGAAATAGAAGCTGGGATTATTTCTTTTAAAAATTTAAAGAACGGATTTTTACCTTTTAATTTTAAAGAAGGTAAAGAAGTAAGCGAAGTGATTTCTTTTGAAATAATGGAAAATTATTTAGAAGAAATTGTGGTTTTATTGAATGAAATATTGGATGTTGGGGTTGCTTTTGAGGAGAAGATTTAACCACAAAGGACACAAAGTTTATGCACAAAGAACACAAAGCTTTGTAAACTTAGTGCAATTTTCGGGTCTTCGTGTTTAACATTTTTTAAAAAACTCCACCAACGCTTTCATCAATTGATTTTTATTTTCAATATGGCTCATGTGTCCATCAGGAAATGAGGTGAGTTTTACTTTCGTGCCTTCTATTTGTTCCAGATTGTCTTCATAAATTAGGACACCGTCTTTTTTTCCTAAAATCAACTGAATTGGATAAGGAGCAAAGTGCAAAATCACTTCTCTATCATTTCTAATTTTCATGCCCTCAAGTGAGGCAACGATTCCTTGCAAGGGTGTTTTTAACGCTTCTATTTTAACCTTTTCTATTTGTTCTGCCAAGCGTTCTCGGTTGTTTTCACTGAATAAATTGGCAATACTCATGCGCACAAAAGCTGTATAATTTTGCTTTACGGCTACAATGGCTCGGTCGCGATTGATTTTGCGTTCGTCGCTATCGGCGCGAGAAGTCGAGTTCAGTAGTACCAATCCTTTCATGTTATCGGGATACAATTCGGCGAAAGCCAATGCTACATACCCCCCCATAGAATGTCCTACCAAAATAGCTTTTCTAATTTTTAATTCGTGCAACACATGATGCACCATATCGGCTTGGTCTTCCATCGAATGAACATAACCCAAGCAATCGGTTTGACCATGGCCTAACAAATCGATGGCAATCACGCGATACTTTTTAGAAAATTCCGGTACAAAAGCATCCCACATTGATTGATTTTCCAAAAAACCATGTAACAGCACTACTGCCGTGCCTTTTCCTTGCTCGGTATAAGAGATTTTAGTGTTTTTGAAAGTGGTTGTTTTCATAAAAATAAGCTCTGCAAAAATAGTTTTTGTTTTGAAATGATGGTTATCCATTTTTAAATTAATAAGCACAATTTATGAACATCATTTTTAAAATTTGACACTAAAAGCATTATAATTGATACTAAAAGCATTAAAATTGATGCTAAAAGTATTAATATTGATGTTAAAAACATCTAAATTGACATTAAAAGCTTTAAAAATGATGATAAAAGCATCAACAATAAAGATAAAAGCATCAATAATAAAGATAAAAACATCATAAATGATTATAAAAGCATCATTTTTAAAATATATTGCTTATTTTTATACTTTCTAAATTTAAAAAGCGATGATAAAAAGTAAGAACAACATTAATACAGGTGCTCTTTTGGAGACTTATGTTTATAAAAATAAAATTACTAAAACTGATTTAGGTCTTGCCATAGGTAGAAACGGACTTGCCATTTTGCAATACATGCGAAATGACAGTATTCAAACGGGGATTTTGCTTGATATTTGTTATGCTGTGAAACACAATTTTTTTAAAGATATTGCCAATCAATTGCCCGATGATTTCACCACAACAAATCCTGCCGACAAGAGTTTGATTTCTGAAAAAGACCAACTCATTGCGGAGCTTCAAGAAGAAGTCAAGGTATTGAAGATTCAAAATGAGGTGTTGATGAAGAAGAAGAAGTAGGTTTTGGGTTTTTTGAACCACAAAAGACAGTATTTAATGCTCAGTATCGAGTGTTCAGTTGATTCTAATAAGGGAAATTTTATAAAACAAAAAGGCACAGAAGCAAAAAACTTTTGTGCCTTTTTTTGTGGTTTATGAAAATTATTTAATATCGGGCATAAAGACCCCTTCTTCGGTAATCATAAACGTGAGTCGGTAGTAATCAATGTTTACCGCTACCCAAGGGTCGGTCATTTTGTATTGTTTAAACGCATCATTACTCAACAGCAAACAATGTTTTCTTTTTACATGGTCAATAAGATACACATCGGCTTCAACACCAGCAGGCGCAATGAGGTATTTGGCCTCATCATTTAGTTGGGGTAGTTTGTCTAAATCAATTAATTTGTGTCGAAGGGAGGCATCGGCAATGATTAATATATCACTAAATCCTTTGGTTTTTAGAAATCGAACCATTTTTATTAAATTGGCAATCGACGGTTTTTCAGGAACACCATTTTGGCTATTGTGTGCTACATTGCTTCCGTCAATCACGATGCTTCTGTTCTGTAATTGATAGATTTCCAAAAACTCACCATCCGTATCATAGTGCCCAAATTGAGCGGCTTCGGAATTGGTTTCAAGGAATGAAATATAGTCTTTGTTCTTTTTTAAAGAGGTTTTAAACCAATCAAATAGTTTTCCGTCCTTCGTTTTATATTGGCTAAGAGTTTGCTCTAATAGTATTTTTAATTTGGTTACGCCTATTTTTTTACCTTGTTCCAATTTGCTTAAAAGTAGTAATAACAGACTTTGATCATGGGGCAAATCGGGAGAAGACATCTCCAAATTGTGTTTATCGATATATTCTAAATACGTTTTTACCTTTTCTTCTTTGGCTTTTTGGTACTCCGAAAAGTTAGGAAATCCATTAACAAGAGCATCTTTATAATCCTTATTCATTTCAAATCCTTTTTCCTTTGCTGATTTATATTCTTCCACATTAGTAAAGCCTCCTACAAGGCTTTTCAGGGCTTGATTGTAATCTTCAAATTGATTTTCGATTACATAATTATACAGTTCTAGAGCATTTTGGAAGGGCTGGAAGGCAACATTTGCTTTTTGAATTGCTACAAAATCAGTTTTGTATTGTTCAAATCCAATCAAATAACCTTCGCTTTCTATTTTTTCAAGTTTTTCTTTGTCTTGAATACCAAATTTGGTTTTCATTTCATAGAGTTCATAGTTGCAAAGGCCTTCTTTTTTGGCATTATAAAAGTCGGTTGCTGAAGGAAATTTATTTAGAAAAGCTGTTTTTGCGTCTTCTAAAGTTTCATATCCATTGGAATGAATCTGTAAAATGAATTGATGCGACAACACTCCAAATTTTGTAGCATTATCAAAAATAAAAACTTCTTTGACATTGTGTTGTTCTATGTATTTGCATAAGTCTACTACATTTTCGAGTTCGATAATTGCGGTGTTTTGAACTTTGGCTTTGATGTAATTAATTTGGTTTGGCTTCATATAAATAATTGTTTAGTCTAAAGATATGGTTTTCCTAACGGAGATGATTTCGGTTTCTACAGCGGGTTTATTAATAAAATCATGATTTTTTTCAAGACATTCGTAGAGAATAACGGGCCACCTTCCCTCAAATTTTGCTGGTTGCTCTTTTTTTGCTGTTACTAAAGCGTCATAAGTATCTTGATTGATCGTTTTACTTTTTAAATAAAGCTCCCAAATTTTTTCAATTGGAGCTTCTCCAATAAGTAATTGGGATTGAAACTGATTAAAAGAAGTTGCAGCACTATTTTGTAAAACGGCGCTTTCTAAAGGTAAATTTTTGGTAGAGGGCAACCAGTTTTTAATGTTTTTTCTAAAGAATTCTAATCCTTTATTAGAATTCGGGTTGTCATAACATACTTTAGCCCATTGTTCAATTTTTTCTCTAAATTCTCTTGCGGGCTCGTTAAGTTGCGTTCTAGCAATATTGAGTTCTATGTCTGTAAAAGCGTTGAGAAATGGGAAAACACAACTTTCATCTGCATAAAAATTATCTAGCATTTCCGCTTCTTTACTCTCTGATTCATGAAATGCAAAAGGAAGAATTTTATTATTTTCTATGTCTTGAAAAGTGATGAAAAATAAAGGCATTCCTTTTTCAGAATCGGGCAATAATAATTGAAAAATTTTAGTGTTCGTTAAAATTTTAGGATCAATTTTTAGATCTTTTTCAATCCCAGAATAGTAGTAATAAAAATGGTCATCATTCAACAGTTTATTAAAGGTGCGAATGCCATATTGCTCTTCAAAAGCATTAAAAATTCTTTGAGATTCACCTTCAAAAAAAACGAGTAACGATGATTTTATTTTATTGATTCCAACAATAATTTGTGCGTTTTTATTTTTTATTTTAGAAAGACCTTTAAAGGTATCCACTCCTTTTTTATAAAGTTCATAATCGGGCGAGCTTTTAGTAATGTCCAATAAAAATCTCATTTTGGATTCAAAAGTAAAGTCTTTTGATTCTTCTTCAAGAAGATATATAGCCTTACCAATATTAGCACTTACTACATTTATATTTAAAATATAAGCAATTCTGATGGATGCCTTGTATCCAAAAGTTAATAAGTTATCTCCTAAAACATTCAAAACTAACCATCTCATACCCTATAAAAATTAACTGTTCATAATTGATTCAATTTCTTCTACTTCAATAGGAATACTGCGCATCAAGTTGAATGGTTCTCCTTTTGCTTGAATTACTACGTCGTCTTCAATGCGAATTCCGAAACCTTCAGCGGGAATGTAGATTCCTGGTTCCACGGTGAATACCATATTGGCTTGCATTGGTTCGTGTAATAATCCGTAGTCGTGTGTATCTAATCCCATGTGGTGAGAGGTTCCGTGCATGAAATATTTTTTATAAGCTGGCCAATCTGGATTTTCATTTTGCACATCGGCTTTGTCAATCAATCCTAAACCTAAAAGTTCAGAAGTCATTACTTTACCAACTTCTACATGATATTGCTTCCATAATGTTCCTGGAACTAACATTTTTGTAGCCTCATTTTTTACCCGTAAAACCGCATTATACACTTCTTTTTGTCGATTAGAAAAACGTCCTGAAACCGGAACCATCCTCGTCATATCACTGGAATAATTGGCATATTCAGCACCAACATCCAACAAAATCAAATCGCCTGCTTTACATTGTTGGTTGTTTTCTATGTAATGCAATACATTGGCATTATTTCCTGACGCTATGATGGGTGTATAAGCAAAACCCTTAGAACGATTTCTTAGAAATTCATGCGCAAATTCAGCTTCAATTTCATATTCCATTACGCCTGGTTTTACAAATGATAAGGCTCTGCGATAGCCTTTTTCAGTAATATTGCATGCTTCTTGAATCAAATCTAATTCTTCGCTTTCTTTTATGGAACGCAATCGTTGCAAAATAGGATTTGACTTTTCAACTTTATGAGCTGGATAATTTTCTTTCCACCATTTGATAAAACGCGCTTCACGAGTTTCGGTTTCAATGGTTGCACGGTAATGCTCGTTTGTATTGATATACATCGTTTCGGCATACGTCATTACTTCTTTCAAAGTCTTAGGAAAATCTTGCAACCAAATCACAGTTTTTATCCCTGAAACTTCAAAAGCTCTTTCTTTTGTTAGTTTTTCACCTTCCCAAATGGCAATGTGTTCGTTGGTTTCTTTAAGAAAAAGAATTTCTTTTAAATTGTCATAAGGAGCATCTGGAAAAAGCAATAAAATACTTTCTTCTTGATCCACTCCTGATAAATAAAAAATATCGCGGTGTTGTGCAAAAGGCAGCGTAGAATCGGCAGAAACAGGGTAAATATCGTTTGAATTAAAAACAGCAATACTATTCGGTTTCATTTGTGCTGTAAATTTAGCTCTGTTTTTTATAAACAAGTCACGGTCAATTTGATGGTATTTCATAATATTAAAATGTTTGTTATTCCAAAAATAGAAAGAATATGGTTATCGGTTTAATAAATTTTGAAAAATTTATAAAAATCATTATTTTTATAAAAAAAACACATGAAAATTAAATTTATAGCTTGTTTCTTTCTTTTGAGCCACTTGGTTGATGCTCAAGACAAAAACGCCTATCAGTTATATAATAGTAAAGGTAAAAAAGTGCCCTATTCAAAAGTAATTAAATCAGCCAAAGCCACACAAATAGTGCTTTTTGGAGAATTTCATAACAATCCTATATCGCATTGGTTGGAATTAGAAATGACTAAAGATATTGCCCAAAAAAAATCGATTGTTCAAGGTGCAGAAATGTTTGAAGCAGACAACCAAGAACAATTGAATCAATATTTAAGTGGAGAAATTGATCAAAAGAAGTTAGATTCTACAGCTCGACTTTGGAAAAATTATAAAACCGATTACAAACCCTTGGTTGATTTTGCCAAAGCCAACAAAAATCCTTTTGTAGCTACTAATATTCCAAGAAAGTATGCTGCTTTAGTCTCAAAAAATGGATTTGAAGCGCTTGAATCATTAACCATTCAAGAAAAATCATGGATGGCACCGTTGCCTATTCCTTATGATGCTAATTTACCGGGTTATGTGGACATGCTGAAAATGATGGGTGAACATACAAGTCCCAACATGCCCAAAGCACAAGCTTGTAAGGATGCGACGATGGCTTATTTTATTTTTAAGAACTTAAAAGAAGATACTGTATTTATACATTATAATGGAAGTTATCATTCTGACAATTTTGAAGGGATCAATTGGTATTTAAAAAAAAATAATTTGTCTATTAAAGTGATTACCATTTCGACCGTTGAACAAGAAGATGTGTCAAAATTAGAGCAACAAAATTATAATAAAGCAGATTTTATTCTCGTTATAGATAAACATGTAACAAAAACTTATTAAATTCGCTTCAATTATTCCTGTCAAAACTTTAGTACTTTTGCAAAGTTTGATGAAGTTAAATCAATATCAAAGTATGAAAAAATTAATAGTAGTATTTATAATCTTGGTAACTAGCGCGACTTTATTTTCTTGTGAAGATTATGATGATAATGCAGTTCCACCCAAATTAATTATTAAATTCAAATTTGACCCGACCCAAGCTCGTTTAGATAATTTTGGACAACCTTCAACATTAGCGGCAGGTCATGCTGCACAATCACCAATTTTTAATACCATTTCTTCTCACTATATTGAATTTGCACCCAATGAAAATACGCAATTAGGGGCTGGACAAATAGTTTATCATGGAGCAGAAACTACAGCAGGAGGTGCCAATGCTATAGATTTCAGTCAAGCTAAGATTGTTGCAGAAGGAGAAACATTTCTTGAAATTCCATTGAGTCAATTAGCAGCAGGAACTTATGAATGGATTCGAGTATCACTCTCTTATCAAAATTATCAGATTAATATCAGAAAACCGAGTTCTAGTTTAGAGTATCCAGGAACACTAGCTAGTTTTGTTGGATTTAACACCTATATCGGAACTAGTTCAATTGGTAATGTCTTCTTTCCAGTTAATGGTAATAAACCACAAGGGTATTGGCAATTCGCTTTAAACGACTATCCTTATTCTGATTCTGGTCAAGCTCCAGCAGGAGCAACTACCGTTCCAAATCCTTTGTCAGCTACATCTCCAATTCCTTTAAACTCGTGTGTGGTTACGGGAAAATTTTCCACACCTTTAACTATTACTGGAGTTGATAAAAAGAATGTGGTTATAACACTTTCTTTGTCCACTAATAATAGTTTTGAATGGATAGATACCAACGGAAATGGGAAATATGATCCTTCGGAGGGAGAAAATGTTGTTGATATGGGATTGAGAGGATTAGTTCCTTCGTACACTTATACTAACAGTATTTCTAATCAATAAATTATTGACCATCAACAAGTGTTAAACTCACTTTAAACTCATTATAAATTATATCGAAAAGGTTGTAGTATATTTGAAATAGCTGTATTTTTGTTTGATTTTTTTAAAACAAATTAATACAACTATGGCAAAATCTACATTTTTGAGTTCGTCCATTGCTAGGAAAGTCGCAATGGCACTTTCAGGACTCTTTTTAATTACCTTTTTAGCACTTCACTTTTTTATAAATTTAACCTCCGTTTTCAGCGAAAGTGTATTTAATAAATGTTCTCATTTTATGGGATACAATCCATTAATTCAGTTCGTTATGCAGCCAGTTTTAGTAGCTGGGGTTGTTTTCCATTTTGTTATGGGAATGGTTTTAGAACTAAAAAACAGAAATGCAAGACCTGTGGCTTACGCAAAATACAATGGAGCAGCAAATGCTTCTTGGGCTTCTAGAAATATGATTATTTCTGGGCTTGTTGTTTTAGCTTTTCTAGGCTTACACATGTACGATTTTTGGTTTCAAGAAATTGTTTACAAATATGTAGATGTAAATTCAGTGGAACCAACAAGATACTATGGAGAATTAGTTGCAAAATTTGAAGATCCTATTCGTACAGGTTTGTATTGTATTGCATTTTTATTGCTTTCTTTACATTTATGGCACGGATTCAGTTCTGCTTTTCAATCAGTAGGATTTAATAATAAATTTTCTAAAAGCATACAAAAACTTGGGTATGCTTTTGCAATTGTAGTTCCTTTTGGATTTATATTTATTGCTTTATTTCATCATTTTTTCAATAATTAATTTTCATAGCTAATGAAGTTAGATTCTAAAACACCAGAAGGTCCGATTTCGGACAAATGGACAGATTATAAAGATCATTTAAAATTAGTTGCACCCAACAATAGACCAAAAATTGATATTATTGTTGTAGGAACAGGTTTAGCTGGAGCTTCGGCAGCAGCCTCGTTTGGTGAAATGGGCTATAATGTAAAAGCATTTTGCTTTCAAGATTCTCCACGCCGCGCACATTCAATAGCTGCACAAGGTGGGATTAACGCAGCAAAAAATTACCAAAATGATGGTGACAGTGTTTTTAGATTATTCTATGACACTATCAAAGGAGGAGATTATAGAGCTCGAGAAGCAAACGTTCACCGTTTAGCAGAAGTTTCTGGAAATATCATTGACCAATGTGTAGCGCAAGGGGTTCCTTTTGCTAGAGATTATGGTGGATTATTAGATAACCGTTCGTTTGGTGGTACTCAAGTACAAAGAACTTTTTATGCCGCAGGACAAACAGGACAACAATTATTATTAGGAGCCTATTCAGCTTTATCTAGACAAATCGGATTGGGTCGTGTAAAAATGTACAACCGTCACGAAATGTTAGAATTGGTGAAGGTTGATGGAAAAGCTCGTGGAATTATAGCTCGTGATTTAATTACTGGCGAAATCGAAAGACATTCAGCTCATGCTGTAATTATTGCAACAGGAGGTTATGGAAACGTATATTTCCTTTCTACAAATGCTATGGGAAGTAACGTAACTGCTTCTTGGAAAGTGCACAAACAAGGGGCTGCTTTTGCCAATCCATGTTATGTACAAATTCACCCCACCTGTATTCCAGTTCACGGCATCAATCAATCTAAATTAACATTGATGTCCGAATCATTGCGTAATTCAGGTCGTATATGGGTGCCAAAGAAAAAAGAAGATGCTGAAGCTATCAGAGCAGGAAAATTGAAGCCAACTCAAATTGCGGAAGAAGATAGAGATTACTACTTGGAAAGAAGATATCCTGCTTTTGGAAATCTTGTTCCTCGTGACGTAGCTTCGAGAGCTGCTAAAGAAAGATGCGATGCTGGTTATGGAATTGAAGCTAATGCTACTAATGAAGGAGTTTATTTAGATTTCTCTACAGAAATTCAAAGTAAAGGAAAACAAGCAGCGTACGCCAAAGGAAATCATAATCCTACAGCAGAAGAAATTACAGCATTAGGAAAACAATGGTTGGAAGAAAAATATGGTAACTTGTTTACCATGTACCAAAAAATCACCGATGAAAATCCGTATGAAACACCGATGAAAATTTATCCAGCGGTTCACTATACTATGGGTGGTGTTTGGGTAGATTATAACTTACAATCTACAATTCCTGGATGTTTCGTAGCGGGAGAAGCTAATTTCTCTGACCATGGTGCTAATAGACTTGGAGCTTCTGCTTTAATGCAAGGTCTAGCAGATGGTTATTTTGTTTTGCCTTACACGGTTTCAGATTATTTAGCGGATGACATCAGAACAGGTAAAATTTCTACAGAATCTCAAGAATTTATTGATGCAGAAAAAAGAGTTAAAGATTCTATCCATAAATTTTTAAACAATAACGGAACTAAAACAGTTGACCATTTCCATAAACAATTAGGACACATTATGTGGAATAAAGTAGGTATGGGAAGAAATGCTCAAGGATTGACTGAAGCTATCGCTGAAATTGCTGCTTTAAAAGAAGAATTCTATAAAGATGTTTATGTTCCAGGTTCTGCTGACGAAATGAATCCAGAATTAGAAAAAGCACTTCGAGTTGCCGACTTTATGGAATTAGGTCAGTTAATGGCAATGGATGGATTACAACGTAAAGAATCTTGTGGAGGACACTTCCGTGAAGAATACCAAGATGCCGAAGGAGAAACGCTTCGTGATGATGTGAATATGGCTTTTGTAGGCGCTTGGGAATATCAAGGAGAAGATATCAGCAAAGAGATACTTCACAAAGAAGAATTGAAATTCGAGTTTATTAAAATTGCAGCGCGTAACTATAAATAGAATTAGGCATTAGCCAAAAGGCAATAGTATGAGTGAGATAAAATCGTATAAAGATTTATTAATTTGGCAAAAAGGAATTGAAATAGTTGTTTTAACTTATAAATTAGTTTCTAGTTTTCCAAAAGATGAATTGTATGCTTTATCGAGTCAAATAAAAAGAAGTTCAGTATCAATTCCTTCCAATATTTCAGAAGGATATGGAAGACAATCAACTCAAAGTTATATTCAATTTATAAAAATAGCTCGAGGTTCTTTGTGTGAATTGGAAACACAATTATTAATTGCCAAAAAGTTAGATTTTATTAGTGATGAAAAATTATTTTCTGAATTAACAAATCAAATTATAGAAGAAAGCAAAATGATAAATTCCTTTTTAAATAAATTAGAATCAAGTAAAAAATAGTTACTAATGCCTTTTGCCTAATGGCTTCTGGCTAAAAATAAAAATTATGAGTGCAGCAAAACACATTAATATAACTTTAAAAATTTGGCGTCAAAAGAACTCCAAAGCTAAAGGAAATTTAGAAACTTATACTTTAAATGAGGTTTCTACTGCGAGTTCATTTTTGGAAATGTTAGACCAATTGAACGAACAATTAGTAAACAACAAGCAAGAACCTATTGCATTTGACCACGATTGTCGTGAAGGAATTTGCGGCATGTGTTCTTTATATATCAATGGTCGTGCTCACGGTCCAGATACAGGAATTACTACTTGTCAATTGCACATGAGAATGTTCAATGATGGAGATACCATTTTTGTAGAACCATGGAGAAGTAGAGCCTTTCCAGTAATTAAAGATTTAGTTGTTGACAGAACTGCTTTTGATAGAATTCAACAAGCAGGTGGTTTTGTTTCAGTAAATACTTCTGGAAATACTATCGATGCTAATGCTACTCCAATTAATAAAGATGATGCAGACAAATCATTTGAAGCCGCAGCATGTATTGGTTGTGGAGCTTGTGTAGCCACCTGTAAAAATGGTTCAGCAATGTTGTTTGTAGGTGCTAAAGTGTCTCAATATGCGTTGTTGCCTCAAGGTAAAATAGAAGCTACAAACCGTGTTCTAAACATGGTGCGCCAAATGGACGAAGAAGGCTTCGGCAACTGTACCAACACAGGAGCTTGTGAAATTGAGTGTCCAAAAGGAATTTCCTTAGAAAATATAGCTAGAATGAATAGAGAATATCTATCAGCAAGTTTAAAATAGTTCATTGGTAAAAGCCAATAGTAAAAGAATGAAGCGCATCCATTGATTTGGATGCGTTTTTTTGTTTAATAATGATAGAGAAGTGGTGCGTAGAAGGCTTATTTTACATTTTTACAGGCTATATAACCAGTTTTACTTATTTTTAGGTGAAATTGTGTTACGAAATCTATCTGATGCGTTTTTCCGAATCAGCAATTGCATTTTGAATCTTTAAGAAGACTTATAATTCGATAAAACAATATTATATTTGTTTTATGGAAGCCATTTCTTTAATCAACTGCTACCGTTGTTAAGAGCAATAGTTTTATTCGTTTTCTACTTTATTTCAGATAAATGACTATGAAAAATTTTCTTTCTATACTAACAATACTCTTGACACTGGTTTCCTCTGCTCAAGAATTGAAGATAATGACCTACAATATCAGGTACAGTAACGAAAATGATGGTAAAAATGCTTGGACCTATAGAAAAGATTTTTTTTGTTCACAGCTTTCGTTTTATGAACCTGATATTTTTGGAATTCAAGAAGCATTACCCAATCAAGTTAACGATATTTCTGCAGCTTTATTTAACTATAATTCTATTGGAATTGCACGAGATGGTGTTGGCAAAGGTGAAGCATCGTCCATCTTCTTTAAAAAGGAAAGATTTGTTTTGTTGGATGAGGCTACTTTTTGGCTTTCAGCAACACCCAATACAATTTCTAAAGGATGGGATGCTGCATTGAATAGAGTGTGCACTTATGCTCTTTTTAAAGATAAAATGACACAAAAAGTGTTTTGGGTTTTTAATACACACCTTGATTATTTGGGAGAAATTGCTCGGACAAAATCAATCGCCTTGATTCTCTCAAAAATGAAAGAGGTCAATACCAAAAATTATCCCATCGTGTTTATGGGCGATTTTAATTCGGAACCAACCGAAGAGCGTATCATGAATTTGAAAAAAGAAATGGTAGATACCTATGATATATCTGAGGAAAAACCATTTGGCCCCTTTGGTACTTTCAATGGATTTAAATATGATGAAGCCGTAACCAAAAAAATAGATTATATATTTGTATCGGATAAGGAACGTTTCAAAGTAAAAAAATATGCCGTTTTAACAGATTCAAAAGAGTTGAAATATCCTTCTGATCATTTTCCTGTTTACATTGAAATTAGTTTTAAATAAATCTCTTTTCTATCTTTGATATTGCAATACATTCAACAATGAAAAAAACACTTTTATCATTAAGCTTATTACTATCTCTAGTTGCCTTCGCTCAAGATTACCATAAATATATCAATCCAATGATAGGAACGGGTGGTCACGGACATACCTATCCAGGAGCAACTGTTCCTTTTGGAATGGTGCAACTTTCTCCTGATACTCGAATTGATGGCAGTTGGGATGGATGTTCGGGCTATTATTATGAAGACAAAGCCATTTATGGTTTTTCTCACACCCATTTGAATGGAACAGGATGCTCTGATTATGGCGATATTATGTTAATGCCAACCATGGGAGAAGTAAGTTTTAATCCGAAAGACTATAGTTCACCATTTTCGCATGCTACGGAGAAAGCCTCGGCAGGATTTTATGGAGTTACGTTAGACAAATACAATATTGATGTCAATTTAACCGCTACCACCAGAGTTGGAATGCACCAATATACTTTTAATAATGAAGGAAATGCCAATATTATTCTTGACCTAAATCATAGAGACAAATTACTATATGGCGATGTAAAAATAATCGATAATAAAACGATCGAAATTCTACGTAGAAGTGAAGCATGGGCTAAAAATCAATTTGTTTATGCCCGAATTGAATTTAGCGTTCCAATGCAAATCAATAAAGTTGAAGCCAATCAAGAAAATGGAAGTAATTTTTATTCCGGAACGATTTTAAAATTGAGCTTTTCTAAAGCAGTCAAAAAAGGAGAACAAATTTTAGTTAAAGTATCGCTTTCACCGACTAGTTATGAAGGAGCAAAACTAAATATGACTGAAATTAAAGATTGGGATTTTAATAAAGTAAAAAAAGCAGCGGAGACACTTTGGGATAATGAATTATCAAAGATTGAAGTTACAGATTCTGACACCAACAAATTAGCTGTTTTTTACACCGCTTTATATCATACGATGGTTCAACCCAATATTGCACAAGATATTGATGGTAAATACCGAGGAAGAGACAATAAAATTCACAATTCAGATGGGTTTGATTACTATTCCGTGTTTTCGCTTTGGGATACGTTTCGGGCGGCGCATCCACTTTATACTTTAATCGAAAAGAAACGCACTGCTGATTTCATCAACACCTTTTTAAAGCAATACGAACAAGGAGGAAGGCTCCCTGTATGGGAATTGGCCTCTAATGAAACCGATTGCATGATTGGTTATCATTCGGTTTCGGTGATGGCAGATGCGATGGAGAAAGGTATTAAAGGGTTTGATTATGAGAAAGCTTTTGCTGCCGCTAAAAATAGTGCTATGCGCGACAATTTAGGTTTGGATGCTTACAAAAAAAATGGGTTTATTTCTATGGATGATGACAGTGAGAGCGTCTCTAAAACATTAGAATATGCTTATGATGATTGGTGTATAGCACAAATGGCTCAAATTTTAAACAAAAAAGATGATTACGATTACTTTATGAAGCGCTCTCAAAGTTGGAAAAATGTATTCGATTGGGAGAAAGGCTTTATGCGACCAAAGAAAAATGGAGGATGGTACAATCCATTTGACGCTAAAGAAATCAACAATAATTTCACGGAAGGCAACAGTTGGCAATATTCCTTTTTTGTTCCACAAGATATTGACGGAATGATTGCTGCATATGGAGGAAAAGAAAAGGTTGAAGCCAAACTGGACGAAATGTTCAATAGCGAAAGTAAAACAACTGGACGGGAACAAGTTGATGTAACGGGATTAATCGGGCAATATGCTCACGG
>CAIWKX010000116.1 GCA_903913315.1 uncultured Bacteroidota bacterium
CAAGGAAATAATAGATATGACGAGGATAATAATGGTTGTAGCCCAACAGACATTAATTATCCAAATTTACAATTAGCCTTTACTGATGGTACTAACTCGGGTAGTTTAATTGCTGATGCTTCGGGTACTTATCATTATGATTTCCAAGCAGGCATACAAACTATAACACCAACTTTAGAAAATCCAAACTATTTTACTGTTTCGCCAACTATTGCAACGGTTACTTTTCCAACAACAGTAAGTCCTTATACTCAAGATTTTTGTATGACTGCTAATGGAACACACAATGATTTAGAAATTTCGCTGATACCAATTCATAATGCTAGACCAGGGTTTGATGCTCAATATGAAATAGTTTATAAAAACAATGGAACCAATACACAAAGTGGTACCGTTAACCTAACTTTTAATGATGCTGTTTTAGATTATGTTTCTGCAACTCCAACTGTTGATGTGCAAACACTAAATAACTTAACTTGGAACTTTAGTAATCTAGCCCCCTTTGAAACTAGAGTAATTGATGTAATTTTAAATTTAAACGCACCAACAGAAGTACCACCACTAAATATAGGAGATGTTTTAAACTATGTGGCATCAGTAAATGGTTTGACAGATGAAACACCAACAGATAATACATCCATATTAAATCAAACAGTTGTAAATGCAATAGACCCAAACTATAAAACATGTACTGAAGGAGCAACGGTTGCTCCAAGTGCAGTGGGTAACTATGTACATTACATGATTGGTTTTGAAAACACCGGTACTGCCAATGCACAAAACATTGTAGTAAAAGACATGATTGATACTACTAAATATGATGTAACTACTATGGTTCCAATAACAGGTAGTGCACCTTTCACAACAAGAATAACAAACACCAATCAAGTAGAGTTTATTTTTCAAAACATCAATTTACCCTTCACAACAGGAAGCAATGATGGATATGTAGCGTTTAAAATCAAAACATTGCCAACATTAGTAGTAGGAGATACGTTTAGCAATACCGCCAACATCTATTTTGATTATAATGCACCAATAGTCACTAACACCGCTACTACAACTATTGCGGCATTAGCAAATCCTACGTTTGCCTTTAGTGATTATTTTACGTTATCACCAATACCAACAAAAGGACCGTTAAACATCAACACCAAACAAGACATTACCATAACATCAATAAGCATCTACAATACACTTGGTCAAGTAATGTTGGTGACTTCCAACCCAAGTAAAACGATAGATGTTTCCAATCTAACTACCGGCAGTTACTTCATCAAAGTAATCACCGATAAAGGAACTAGTAACGGAAAGTTTATGAAAGAGTAAAGAACCTAAACTAAGTAACTTCACCAACAAAATAATAAACAAAAGGTTCTCAAAATTTTGAGAACCTTTTGTTTATTTATCTATCGAACCTACAACCCGCTTCATAAAATCGTTTAATGCATCTTTTTTATCTTTTCCTTCTTTTATCATTTTGTGAACTTCTAGGGCTCCATTCATATTAGAAATTAATTCTCCTATAAGTTCTAATTCTTCGTCTTTAAAGGAAGAAAGTTGTGCAAGATTTTCCAATACTTCAATAGATTCAATGACATAATCCTGATCATTATCCTCAATAAATTGAGTGAGATGTTTTATAATAGGCAATTTCATATTAAACTACTTCGGCAACCAACTCGGCTAATACCTCAGCTTTGTTAGTTTGACTTTGGTTTACTAAAACACCGTTTTTAAAAGTGGCAAAGGTGGGTAGGTTATCTACTTTTGCCATTTTTCTCGATTCAGGAAATTGTTCAGCATCAACAAGTACGAAAGGAATACTTTCATTTTGTGACGCAAATAGTTTAAATTTTGGTTTCATTATTCTACAATTACCGCACCAAGAAGCGGCAAATTGAACAACAACAGTAGTATTTTTGGCAATTATTTCAGCTAAATTATCTTTATCTATTTCTTGAAACATTTTTTTTGATTTTTAATTAGATAATTAGATACCGTGCCAATAAATGCATTATTAGGCACGGTAACTAATGGACTTATTATTTTTAGTGAGAAGATAAATAGGAAGCAGTACTAGTTCTGTCGGCATGCATCGCGTCTTTTCCTTTTTCCCAATTTGCAGGACAAACTTCTCCATTGGTTTGAACATGTGTGTATGCATCTACTAATCGTAAGTACTCAGCAACGTTTCTCCCTAACGGCATGTCGTTTACACTTTCGTGGAAAATTTTTCCTTCTTCATCAATTAAATAAGTAGCTCTGAAAGTTACATTAGAGCCTTCTAAAATTTCATCATTCAATTCTTCATCATATACCCATTCTGCATCAAGAATTTCTAAAGCTGCCGATAAGTTTCGTGTAGTATCCGCTAAAATTGGATAAGTAACCCCTTCAATTCCACCATTATTTTTAGGTGTGTTTAGCCAAGCAAAATGTACTTCGTTAGTATCACATGAAGCACCAATTACCATAGTGTTTCTTTTTTCAAACTCTTGTAGAGAAGCTTGAAAAGCATGTAATTCTGTTGGACAAACAAATGTAAAATCCTTTGGATACCAAAATAAAACTACTTTTTTCTTGTTTTTAGTTGCTTCTTCTAGAACGTTAATTCTTAGATTGTCTCCCATAAATGAGATAGCATCGACTGTAATGTTTGGGAATTTTTTTCCTACTAATGACATGGTATATAATTTTTAAGTTAAAATTT
This sequence comes from uncultured Bacteroidota bacterium, assembly GCA_903913315.1. Taxonomy (GTDB): domain Bacteria; phylum Bacteroidota; class Bacteroidia; order Flavobacteriales; family Flavobacteriaceae; genus Flavobacterium. Next base: position 2,714 of record CAIWKX010000116.1, read on the forward strand.
ATTTTCTGATGCAAATTTAAATACTATATAATGTTGTTTGTATTATTTTTAATTATGTTTTTTTATTTAATGATAGTTTTAAGTTATACATCTTGCGTTTTCATTTTTTTTTAATACAAATAATATTATGCTATATTTGTTTTTATAAAACAAAGACTAAATATAAGCAAAATATATGAATTTTTCAAATTTATTCCGAAAAAAAACAGTTCAAGATATATTAAATCAAGTGGCAAAAAATGAAGCAGATGGCCATCATGCTTTAGGAAAACACTTAACTGCTAGAGATTTAACCGCTTTTGGAATTGCAGCTATCATTGGAGCTGGTATTTTTAGTACAATCGGCAAAGCGAGTGCCGATGGCGGTCCCGCCGTTATCTTTTTATTTATTTTTACAGCGGTTGCCTGTAGTTTTGCAGCTTTCGCTTACGCTGAATTCGCTTCTATGGTTCCCGTATCTGGAAGTGCTTACACTTATTCCTATGTTGCTTTTGGTGAAATTGTTGCCTGGATTATTGGTTGGGCTTTGATTATGGAATATGCTATTGGAAATATAACTGTAGCTATTTCATGGAGTGATTATTTTACAGGATTGTTGGATAGTATGGGAATTCACCTTCCCCAATGGGTTCAAATGGATTATTTGACGGCTTCTAATGGTTATAAAGATGCGACGGCTTTGATGCAAGGAGGAAAAGCGTACCAAAATTTATCCGATGGATTGAAGGCGGCTTATACCGCTTATACAACTTCTCCAACCTTAGGCCCCTTACATTTAATTGCCGATTTGCCAGCACTTTTAATCATTGTGCTAATTACGGCTTTGGTTTATAGAGGAATGAAAGAATCGCGAAACGCAAGTAATCTTATGGTGGTCGTGAAATTGTGCATCATTTTATTAGTAATTGCAGTGGGTGTGTTTTATGTAGACACAGAAAATTGGCATCCTTTTGCTCCTAATGGAGTAGGTGGTATCCTCAAAGGGGTATCCGCAGTGTTCTTTGCTTATATTGGTTTTGATGCTATTTCAACCACAGCAGAAGAATGTAAAGACCCACAACGTGATTTGCCTAGAGGAATGATGTGGGCCATTATTATTTGTACTATTTTATATGTAATTATCGCCTTAGTGCTCACAGGAATGGTGCATTATGCCGATTTGAACGTAGGTGATCCTTTAGCATTTGTTTTTGATAAATTGAATTTAAAATGGATGTCAGGAGTCATCGCAGTGAGTGCTGTGATTGCAATGGCTAGTGTACTCTTAGTATTTCAAATGGGACAACCCCGTATTTGGATGAGTATGAGCCGTGATGGATTGTTACCCAAACGTTTTTCTAAAGTGCATCCTAAATACCATACGCCTTCTTATGCAACTATTGTTACTGGTTTTGTTGTAGCCATACCGGCTTTGTTTTTAAACTTGACTATGGTGACCGATTTATGTAGTATAGGAACATTATTTGCGTTTGTATTAGTTTGTGCTGGAGTTTTAGTATTACAAAACAAGAAGGACATTCCTCGTGGAAAATTCAAAACGCCTTATGTAAACTCTAAATATATTTTTCCTTTATTAATGCTGATAGGAATTGGAATTGCCTTTACAGTGAATAAGAATGATACAATGGGGTTTTTAACCAATGAAAAACAAGTTAATGCTCCTGCTGATATTATTACATCCCTCAATAAAGAACAAAGTAAAAAGGTATATCAGTATTTAGTTTCGTTAAAGAAAGAAACGACTACTACTGATTTAGAAAAGTTATTGAGTTCTTACAGTAACAATGAAACGAATTATAAAATCATTATTGACAAAATGCCAATTGATAAATCATTAAAATATGACTCAGGTTTTAGTTTGTTCAAACATAAAATACCAATGTGGATCTTCTTATTCGCTATGATTGGTTTAGCAGTTTGGTCTTGGAAACAAAACTTGTCCTTAATTCCTTTACTTGGTTTAGTCTCATGTTTGTATATGATGGCAGAATTAAGTATTTGGAATTGGATTTACTTTACTTGTTGGTTATTTATAGGTCTTATTATTTACTTTGGGTTTAGCCATAAAAACAGCAAGTTGAACAAACAAACGGTGTAAAAAAAAGCTTCATCAATGAGGTTGCTTTTGTTTAATTTAGTTTGTGTTTTAAATTCCTAGCTAATGATTTATTTTAATTTCATACGTACAGAAAAGCTATTTTGAATTTAGAATAAGAAAGACATAAAAAAACTGCTAAATAACTTATAGCAGTTTTATAACTAAAATAAAATACATGAGCGCACAATACTACAACGCAGTTAATCTATGTTTATTGTATTGATTGTAAATATTTTATACTATTCTTCTTTATCATCTACCGATTTAAAAGGATAGTCACCAAACACAGGAGCTAGCTTCTTAGTTTGATACGTTTTGTGGGTATATTTATTAGAAATAACAAACATGGTTACCTTCTCTTTTTTCATATTGATAAAGCATGAAGTGTTCCCATGCCACCAACCATTGTGATAATAAAAAGGTTCTCCCTTATCAAATTCTAACATGCGAATTCCCAAACCATAGTTCTTTTCCCCTTTCTTCTCATGGCTATACCCATGATAAACTTTTTTTAATAATTCAGGTGTAAGAAATGAAGGTGCATACCTAGCTTTATCAAATTTTAACAAATCTCTAGGAGTAGAATAGATGTTTTTATCTCCATAAATACCATCAAGGTATTCAACCGCCAAGTCCATATTCCCTTTATAAGAAAGTGACACCTTGCCTTTGTGTTTAGCCGTTTCATAGACAAACGTATGCGTCATCCCCAAAGGTTTGAAAATCATTTCTTGCATAGCCTCAGGATATTTCATTTTGGTTACCTTTTCTATAATTAATGCCAACATAGCATAGTTGGTATTGCAATAACCAAAACGTGTATTGGTTTTAGACTCCAACGGAATTTTGTTTTTCTTCAATATAGTAACAATATCCTCATTAGTCAATTCTTTTCTAGTATCCCAAACTCCCGTTTTATAAGTGAAATATGCATAATTTTTCATTCCACTTCTGTGGTTCAACAGCGTTTGAATGGTGACATCAGGATAAGGAAAATTAGGCAGGAACTCTGTTACTTTTTGTTCCAACTTAATCTTTTTGGCATCAATCAATAGCAATACTGCAGTGGCCGTTAATACCTTACTTACCGACGCAATATGAAGAGGTGTATCTTTAGTAATGTCTTCTTTCTTACTTCTATTAGCAAATCCTTTGTAATTTTCATAAATAATTTGTCCATTTTGAGCGACCAAAAAACTCACATTGTCATTGGCAGTCCATACCTTATCAAAAAAATGAGACACTTTTTGCTGCTTTTCTTTGATATAAGCCTCACTCAATTTGGGCATTTCCTCTTTTAGAGGTTGCATCATTGGAAGACCGTTTTTGTTTATTTTAAGGGTAGTGTCAGTTGCCTTTTTTTGCTTACTACCAGCTAATAAGAAGAGGGCACAACCAATAATAAGGAGGGTATATAGAGGGAAATACTTTTTCATTTATTTTTTTAAATAGGAAAACAAATATAACCAAACGACTCACCCAATTTTGGGCTTTTTCAGAAAGGTATCAACACGTTTTTCACAATTAGTACTAGGGGAATGACAACGTATTGTTTTTCAGTAAATAATAATAATGCAAATTATTTTTTATTTTGTAAAAAGTTTTGAAAACGATTTCGTTAATGGTATTTTTGCATCACAATCAAATACCTTGATAATGAAATTTGGAATTATTAAAGAACGAAAAAATCCACCGGATAGAAGAGTAGTTTTCACCCCAGAAGAATTAGTTCGACTAAAAACAGAGCATCCTCAAGCAGAAGTAAAAGTAGAATCATCAGATATTAGAATATTTACAGACCAACAATATAGCAATTTAGGTATCGAAGTAACTACAGATATTTCAGATTGTGATGTGCTTTTTGGTGTAAAAGAAGTACCAGTAGACGCTTTAATTCCAAACAAAAAATACTTTTTCTTTTCTCATACTATAAAATTTCAACCTTATAATAGAAAGTTATTAGTAGCAATTCTAGAGAAAAATATCGAATTATACGATCATGAAACGATTGTAGACGCTAATTACAAACGATTGATTGGCTTTGGACGGTATGCCGGAATAGTGGGGGCATACAATGGTTTTAGAGCCTTCGGAAGTAAATATGATTTATTCAATCTGCCTAAAGCAGAATCTTTAAAAAATAAGGAAGATTTACTGGTTAGATTAAAAAGACAAACATTACCCAACATCAAAATTGTCGTTACAGGCTTTGGTAAAGTCGGAATGGGAATTAAAGAAATTCTCGACGGAATTAAAATCAAAGAAGTGAGTGCGGAAGATTTTTTAACCAAAAACTATTCTTCACCCGTATACACGCAAATAGATGTGCTAGAATACAACAAACGCTTGGATGGAAAAGTTGTCGATAATAAAGATTTCTATCAAAACCCACAAAAATATACATCTAACTTTCAAAGATTTTCAGAAGTGGCAGATATCTATATGGCAGGTCATTTTCACGGAAATGGTGCCCCTGACATTCTAACTCGTGAGATGTTACAATCTTCAAAAAATAAAATCAAAGTAGTTGCGGATATTTCATGTGATGTTAATGGTCCTATTGCCTGTACTATAAAAGCATCTACAATTGCCGACCCATTTTTTGGATATTTACCTAGCGAAGATAAAGAAGTTCCCTATTCTCATCCAGGTTCCATTATGGTAATGTCTGTGGATAATTTACCCTGCGAATTACCTAAAGATGCTAGTGAAGGTTTTGGTGAAATGTTTATGGAACACGTAATTCCAGCTTTCTTTGATGAAGACAAAGACGGAATCCTACAAAGGGCTAAAATTACAGAAAACGGAAAGCTAACCGAACGATTCAAGTACCTACAAGAATATGTAGATGGCAAACATGAATTAGTATAAATGAAATTACTGTCTTGTTCTAAACTAATTGAACAAGACAGTAATTTATATTATTTAAAATAAGAGAAATCGTGATTGTCCTCAATTTTCAATAAACTTTCATAAATTAATTTTATCACATTTTCTACATCTTCTCTTTGGACCATTTCTACAGTGGTATGCATATAACGAAGGGAAAGCGAAATCAATGCAGAAGCAACACCACCATTACTATAAGCAAACGCATCAGTGTCCGTACCTGTAGCTCGAGAGGTAGCATGACGCTGAAAAGGAATATTCTTTTCCTCTGCCGTAGCAACAATCAATTCACGAAGTATATTTTGTGTGGCAGGAGCATACGCAATAACAGGTCCTTTACCCATCTGTAAATCGCCTTCTATTTTTTTGTCAATCATGGGCGTTGTAGTGTCATGACAAACATCGGTTATAATTGCTACGTTAGGTTGTATGGTTTGCGTAATCATTTCAGCGCCACGAAGACCAATTTCTTCCTGTACTGAATTTACAATATACAATCCAAAAGGTAATGTTTTCTTGTTTTCTTTCAATAAACGCGCTACTTCGGCAATCATAAAACCACCCATTCGATTGTCGATGGCTCTACAAACAAATTTGTTTTCATTCAAAATCATAAACTCATCAGGATAGGTAATCACACAGCCAACATGAACGCCTAATTTCTCCACTTCTTCTTTAGTAGAACAACCACAATCAATAAAAATATTGTGCAAGGTAGCTGCTTCTTCTTTACCACGATTTCTCGTATGAATAGCAGGCCAACCAAATACTCCTTTAACAATTCCTTTTTTGGTGTGAATGTTAACGCGTTTAGAGGGAGCAATTTGATGATCGGATCCTCCGTTTCGGATAACATAAATGAGACCATTATCGGTAATATAATTCACATACCAAGAAATCTCATCCGAATGGCCTTCAATAACTACTCTAAATTTAGCGTCGGGATTAATGACTCCTACGGCACTTCCATAGGTATCGGTAATAAAAGTATCAACATAAGGTTGTAAATAATCCATCCAAATCTTCTGACCTCCAGCTTCATATCCTGTAGGTGAGGGATTATTTAAGTATTTTTCTAAAAATGTAATCGATGATTTTGTTAGTATTGATTTTGTTGCCATAGTGTTTTTTTTTTTGCTAATTTATAAATTTGGCATTACACTTGTTAAGGATATTCTATATTTTTACACTAAAATTAACAGACATGCTTAAGTTTCAAAGTTTATTTTTATTTTTTCTTATTTCTCTTGGATCTTTTGCTCAAGTAGTAAAAGATATACAATTAAAAGATAAGGATATAGAAATAAGAGAATTAGACTCGATAAAAATGGATACCATTCTTTTAGAGGATGTAATAATTTCAAAACAAAAAATGGATCCTGAAGCTAAAAAACAATTTCTTTTACTCCAAAATAGAGTGTATAAAGTATACCCTTTTGCCAAAATTGCTGCCGATAGACTCTCTTCTATTAACAGTACAATGGACAAACTAAAAACCAATAAAGAAAAAAGAAAATACTTCAAGATAGTAGAAGATTTTATGGATAATGAATTTAAAGAAAAACTTAAAAAACTATCTCATAAACAAGGACAAATATTAGTGAAGTTGATTTATCGTCAAACAGGAGTGTCAACCTATGATCTTATTAAAGATTATAAAAGCGGATGGAAAGCATTTTGGTCTAATAACGCAGCTCGTCTTTTTGAGATAAATTTAAAAGAGACCTACAAACCCATGGATAATAATGAAGATTATCTTATAGAAACTATTCTCTATAGAGCATTTAGTAACGGACGTTTAATCGAGCAAAAGGCAGCCAATCCAGTAGATATCGATAAACTAAATGATCATTGGGAAAAACTAGCCAAAGAATTAAGTAAGAAAAATAAGTAAGAGAAAATAAGTAATTCTAGCATTCTCCTGCTTTCCATTTTGATGTTAATAGATTAGATACTTTTTTCTCATTTCCTTAAATTGATTCAATCCTTTTTCCCACGATTTTCTGATTTCTTGTTCGGAAATCCCACTTTCTATTTGTTGTTGCAGTTTTTTGGTTCCCGCTAACTTCGTAAAGAAGTCACTGAAGAAATTCGATTTATCAGAAGTAGTGGTATATGCTTTAACCAACCATTTTAATTCTAATTGATTAACTCTTGGTATAGAAGTTAAATTTTCGCCATAACAAACTTGATTTTTATAAACAGGGTCTTTAGCTCCTAAATTAGGAATCGGTGTAAAGCTAAAATCACTTATAGGTAAATAAGGGGAACCATATATTTGAAATTGCATTTCAGTGCCGCGACCCACACTTACATTGGTTCCTTCAAACAAACACAAACTAGGATATAAATTGACAGCTTGGTCATTAGGTAAATTAGGAGATGGTTTAACGGGTAAACGATAGGTCATTTCTCGCTTGTAATTCAAACAAGGTATAACTGTCAAGTTACATTGAATCCCATTTTTCAACCATTTTTCGCCATTAATCATCTTAGCATACTCACCAATAGTCATTCCATGCAGTAATGGAATAGGGTGCATGCCAACAAAACTAGTGTATTCTTTTTCTAATATAGGTCCATCAACAATAGCTCCATTCGGATTTGGTCGGTCTAAAACAATAAGTTGAATGTTGTTCTCAGCACAAGCTTCCATGATATAATGCAATGTAGAGATGTAGGTGTAAAACCGCGCACCTACATCTTGCAAATCAAAGACCATGACATCTATTCCTGCTAATTGTTCAGCCTTCGGTTTTTTGTTATTTCCATAAAGTGAAATTATAGGCAAACCTGTTTTAGTGTCTTTTCCATCAACTACATGTTCTCCTGCATCTGCAGTTCCCCTGAAACCGTGTTCTGGAGCAAATATTTTTTGAACTGAGATTTTTTGGTTAACAAGAAAATCAACTAAATTAATAAAATTAATTGTTGTTCCTTCAGCATGGCTCCCATTATAAAGTGGTACAGAGGACGGTTTAGTAGTTATGATTACTCCAGTTTGATTAGTGACAATCCCGACGTTTTTATTTTTTAAAATTGGAAGATAGGCTTTAACGTTTTCAGCACCTGTTATAATAGGTAATTCAATAACTGTATTTGTGTTTTCATCAAACTTACCTTTTTTGTTTTACCTATTTAACTTGGAATTGCTTCCACAAGCAAACAAAATAACCAAAAAACCCAAAACTACCAAACTACTATTAATTAAATATCTCATATTTTTTTAAATCTGTGAAAATCTGTGGCAAAAAACTTTATGTATCTTTGTTGCAAATTCAAAAATCAAGTAATTGAATCTAGAACATTTCATAGCCAAACGCCTAATTACTTCTAAAGACCATAAAAGTAGTATATCTGCACCAATTATAAAAATAGCAATTATCGCAATTGCTTTAGGTGTCATAATGATGATGGTGTCCATAGCAACAGGAATTGGCTTGCAAAATAAAATAAGACAAAAAGTCTCAGCATTTAACGGTCATATTAGTATATCAAACTTCAATGGCAACGAATCTGACGTGAGTATTGAACCTGTTTCAATACATCAAAAATTTTACCCAAAATTTAAAAATATAGAAGGAATCAATCATATTCAAGCTGTCGCAACAAAAGCAGGAATGATTAGGACTAAAACTGCTTTTGAAGGAATTGTTTTTAAAGGGGTTGGAAAAGATTACGATTGGGAGAACTTAAAAGAGTATTTGATCCAAGGAAAAATCCCTAATCTTAAATCAGAATTAAATAATGAAATTCTTATTTCTGAGTACTTGGCAAATAGATTAAACCTAAGGTTAGGAGACCGTTTCAATACTTTCTTTATGAAAGAAGAAGAAAACAAGTTACCCAATAGCCGCCGATTTAAAATAGTTGGAATTTACAATTCAGGATTACAAGAATTTGATTCATCCTATATAATAGGAGATATTCGCCATATTCAAAAAATGAATAAATGGCGACCCGATCAAGTGGGGTCCTTTGAAGTCTTTTTAGATGATTTTACAAAAATTGAAGAAAAAGGAGATGAAGTATATAGTGAAACATCTTCCATTTTAAACTCTCAAACAATAGTTAAGAAATTCAGCTATATATTTGATTGGTTAAAACTTTTCGATACAAACATTGTTATCATCCTCATTATTATGATAGTCGTCTCAACAATAAACATGGTGGTAGCGCTACTAGTATTAATTTTAGAAAGAACCCAAATGATTGGAATCCTAAAATCTATGGGGGCCAATAATTGGTCCATTCGTAAAATATTCCTTTACAATGCACTGTATCTAATTGTAAGAGGTCTATTTTGGGGCAATTCAATAGGTATTGCCTTATTGCTAATACAGAAGTATTTTGGGGTCATTAAATTAAATCCTGAAAGTTATTACGTCAATGTAGCCCCAGTCGATATCAATTTGGGATATTTTCTATTGCTTAATATTGGTACAGTAGTGATTTGTTTACTTGTATTATTAATACCTTCTTACATAGTAACCAAAATTTCTCCGGCAAAAACAATCCGTTTTGATTAATTTCAACTTCATAGTTACTCCATAGATAAAGCATGGATAAAGCATAGATAAAGCATGGATAAAGCATCAATGGTGAAAGTTGTATTGGTTTTTGAAATGAGTATACTGCGATTAGTAGGTGTTACTAAGATTGCTTTGATGTAAGAATAAGTTGAGCTATTTATAAGGGATATTTTATTGCAAGGGATATGAAAA
>CAIWKX010000117.1 GCA_903913315.1 uncultured Bacteroidota bacterium
ATTTATGACTACGTCACTAATGCTAAGAAAACCGGATACTTTTAAAGTAGGTGTTGCTGGTGGACCTGTTACCGATTGGAAATATTATGAAGTAATGTATGGAGAACGCTATATGGACACGCCAGCAGAAAATCAAAAAGGGTTTGATGAAGCTAGCACTTTGAATTATGTAAATAATTTAAAAGGCAAACTACTGTTAATACACGGAACAAATGATGACACTGTAGTAATGCAACAAAATTTTGCTTTACTTAAAAAGTTTGTGGAAGCTGAAAAACAAATTGATTTCTTTGCTTATCCAATGCACAAACACAATGTTTTAGGGAAAGACAGAGTGCATTTGATGACTAAAGTCTTGAATTATGTGATTGAGAATAATAAGAATTAGTGATTAGTGAATAGTAAATAGTTAAAAACAAATCCCAAATTGTAAAGTTTAACCTTTATAGTTTGGGATTTTTTATATTGTTAGAATCCGTTTTATTAACTTATAAATATATTTAATAGTCTTTAAGTACCTCAAAATATTCTCCGAGAAATTGGTTTTCAAAACTAATAGTTAAATATTTAGTCAACGGAATAGGCTTTGCAAATCCCTTCCATTTGGTAAGTAAGTCTCCAATCACATAATGAGCATTGAAATTTATATGCTCTAAGAAATCTTGAACGTCATGGAAACCAAGTTTGTCCCAGTTGGTTTTATCACTATCAATAAATAATCCTACAGAAGAATCACTAGAATAATGTTCTTGATTATTTATATTTTGTAACATTTTTATGATGGTTACAACGTCATAATTGATATGATATAAATTGAGTTTTCTTCCATAATGAGATATTTCATATCGAGAAATAAAAGGATTTTCTAATTTAATTAGATTATCCATATAGTTTATACCATATTGATTTTCTAATTCCGAAACCAAATTTTCAACAACTTTAGGCAACTCCTTTAAAGATTCGCTTCTTTTTGAAAGTACTTCAAAATCATTCAAAATCATTTCTACATAAGCTTGTTTTAAGTACATATGTCTTTGAAAAAAATTATGTAGAAATCCTCTCGGGTCCATTAGAACAATAGTGTCGACTTTAAAATCTCCAAACAATTTTAAAATTTCATCTAATATATAAAATTGACTATAATGTGTGTTGGTACAATATAAAGAGTGTCCATTCTTTATATCATTGGTCAATAAGCTAATAAGGTCGTTTTCTTTGTCTTGAGTAATCATTATAAATAAATTAAATTAGAGACTTATTTAGTAGCTACTTTCGGAACCGCCTCCACCTGAATTTATGGTCTTTTTGTATCTACTACCATTATTACAGGTAATAATAAGTGTTTCACTATCTATGAATTTTATTTTGGTTATTTGTTTACCACACTCACAACGAAAATCATTTTGTTCACTCCAAGTTCCATCTTCTCTAACAGTACAAATTTTACTCTCTCCATTTAATCTCCAATAAATTATATAGTATTTGCCATTTAGTTTTCCTTCGGCAAAATCAATAATTGGATTCGATGAATATCCATATTCAAAAATAGAGGTAGTATTACCTTTTTTTAACATTATATTCCCATTAGAAATATAATAATCTGCTGTTTGTCCTTGAACGTTGCTAAACGACAATAGAATTACTGATAACAATAGTATTTTTTTCATTTTATTAATTTAATTTGTGTTTTTACTTTTTTGGTTTTAATAGAGTTTCATTCTATTTCAAATTATGAAAAACCTATACTAGGTTTGTCTGTTTTTCTGTAGTTTGTTTCTTGTTGAACATAAAAAAAGAATTTTTCAGCATTTGATGTTTCCGTACCAAACAATAATTGCTCTGCAAGCCATCTTCTTTTAACATTATCTATTTGTCCCCCTGTTAATGAATAGTCTTTACTGGCCTTTATCAATAAATCTTCATTCATGGTATCAAAGCTTTGTTTTAAGATGGAGAATCTAGTCTCTTTATCAGGTTTTTCAAATTGAAGTTTATACAGCATTCTTCTGTCAAAGGCAGTATCAATATTAATTAACATATTGGTAGTAGCTATAAATATTCCTTTAAAATCTTCTAGCTCTTGAAGTAAAGTGTTCTGTACAGTATTATACATCTGATCTACAGATTTTTCTACAACCCCTCTTTTGCTAATAATAGCATCGGCTTCATTAAATAAAAGTATTGGAGTACGTTCATAATATTGCATTGCGCTCTTGTATTCAGTAAATATCTTTTTGATGTTTTTTTCCGACTGCCCAACGAACATACTATGCAATTGACTCATTTCAACCATCAAAATAACTCTATTGTTTTTTTTGGCAATTTGCTTTACCAATTCGGTTTTACCAGTACCAGCTGCTCCATGAAACAATAGCGTTAATCCTTGTTGCATTCCTTGCTCTTCAAATCGAGCCATTACTTCGTTGTACGCATCTGAGGTGAGTTGAAACACCTCCTCAATTTGCTGTTGATTTTCATTATTGAAAAACAACTTCTTTTCACTAACTGAATCAGGCAATATGACGTGTGATAATTTTGGAGTAAATGGTTTTTTAACATCCGAATCTTTTATATCAAGTTCATCTCTCAAACGTTCTCCTAGACATACTCTAGAAAAATCGGCTAAAAAGGGTTCCATAAATTCTAAATAGCCTTCTTTGAATAAAATACTTTTATCGGAACGCACTCTATTTTTAAAAACATAAGGAAAAGAAGGGTCCTCGCAGAACTTGTCTAATTCATAATTCAAATCAAACTCATCAATCCCAATTGTAGTAAAGGCCATGATATAAAACAACACCACTTTTTCATTATATGTTATTTCATCATTGGTGCAAATTGCATCAATAATAGGAAAACATCTAAAATGCTCTACATATTTCAACACCGAATCGACCAAAAATTCATTATCCGGGTCCGCCATAGCATTTTTAAAGAATTTCATAATACTAAACATGGCTTTGATAATATTATCAGGAACAATAATTTCCAGCAACTTTTTATCGTTCAATAAAATGGCATTCATTATTTCTTTTGAGAAATAATAATCGTTTAAGGATTCCACTTCATAATGACTCTTGTTTGGAACCATCCAACCTTTCTTTTTTAGTCCATGTAATGCATTATTTACTTCAAGGATATTAATGGTTTTAAAGCCAAGAAATTTCATGGTTTGGTTAACATTAAACTTATTCCCAGCAATTTGCTCGCACAACAATACCGCCATAACTAGTGCTGTATTATTATCTACACCAAAAAAGAATCGGATTCGGTCGATGTCCTCTTTTATTTCAAGTTGCAATTCAAAATCTTCTAAAAGGTACTTTCCTTTATATTCGTAAACAGCACACAAACTGCTAATTAACTCGTTTTGATATAAGTTATTCAAAATATTTGCTTTTTAAGTTCTTAATTACAACACATACAATTTTCATCTGCAGGAATAGCTGCCCCATACCACTTCAATATCGTTGGAAGACCGCTTGCATCATTAAAGGGTCTGTAATTAGTATAGTATATGCTTCTTCTGTTCGCCCAGAAATAATAGTTATAGGTAAACTCTTTTGCCAAATAAGGCATCGCCGTTGGACTATAACGGTGCAATTCAATCAAACATAACTTTACTATCATATTACAAATTGGCATGATATCAGAAGAAAGTCCAACTTGAATCAAAACATCCTTCTCCTTCGGAGACACGTATGCGGGTACCATTTCCTCTAATTGTTTTGTTGTTGATATTTCCTCTTCTTGACTGTATTTATTAGAGCCATCATCATTTATTAAACAAGCATAACAAGTTTTAGCATCGGGTCTCAAAATAAAAACATCACCACCTTCGGCTCTAGTGATGGCTCTCCCAAATAGCACTTTTTTTTGAAGTTTGATAGCAGCTTGATTTATAGCAAAGCGACTGGGATTATTATCTGTGGCACAAATAACCAAATCAGATTGAGCCATTAAGGTATGTAGTAACTGATAATTCTTTACTACCGAAACTTCATGAGTTTCTACCTTGGCATACGGATTTTTTTGAAGAATCAAATCCCGAACCGCCTTTGTCTTGTACCTCCCTAAATCGTTAATGCCACATTGATGCCGAGCTATGTTATGTAATTCCATAAAATCCATATCCATTAGAATAAATTCCCCAACTCCTGCCTTTGTTAATTCAACCGCAATGTTACTTCCAAAGCTGCCTAAACCAATAATCAACACCTTGCATTGCTCCAGGTACTCAGTCTCTAGCAAGCCTCTGCTTCTCGAATATAGGTCGCACTTTTGGGGTATAAAATGAACCTCGCAATCTACTACAGTATCAATATCAAATAGATGGGCTTTGTGCTCTAATTTATCCGAACCTTGATACAGACAAATCAACAGCAAATGCGCCTCATCTTTTGGAAGGTGGTCAAAAAGGTAGTTATAAAAAGATTCCCTACTTTCCTCAAAAGCTTCTTTATCTTCAAATACCCTAATATAAGCAACGGCAGGATAACCAGCAGGCGCAACTTTAGGTGGTTTTGTATACACGTGATAGACCTTTTCACCTCTCCACTCATAAGCTACCCCTGTAGTTTGTTCCACATTGGAAGCCAACACTTCCAATAATTGTTCTTCATACAAAAAGACTTTATTCTTCATTACTTAGATTTATTTGCAAAGCCATCTTGAGCAATAGAATTGATAGTAGTAGCATCAGCAGGCAAAGTATCGCTGGTTTTAGCAACGACAAATTCACCAGTAGAAGGATCAAAAACCAATTGCGTTGCAGGCTTACGATTACCTTTGTTCAACTCGTTTAAAGATTGCAATACTTGGGTATTGCTAGCAGGAGTAATAGCGTTTTTGTTCATAAAAAGATAGTATATAATTATTATTAAAAATCCTAACATTGTAAATAATCATTAATAGGTTTGCCGTTTTTTAAGTGACCTTCGTATGCCTCAATCCAAACCTTAATTTTCAAAATTACTTTATACAAGCTTTGATTTGGGTTCCAATTATCTGGAAGGAAATGACATATCTGTACTCCTTTTGAATCGTTCTCCAGAATATGCATTTGATGTGAAAACTCAGGCAATCGTTTTCCTTTAAAATTTTTCAAACCTGTTGGGTAAACAATAAAAGCATTGGGCATCTCCAATGGATACATTTCTGAAAATTCAATCTTGATTTGATAGACTCTCCCAGCTTGTGATTTGACTCCAACCAACAGCACTTCTTCTCCATCTACTTCTGTAAAAAGAAATCGATTGGCAAAATAGCGCTTCAAGATGGCTGTTTCAAATAGCATTCGTGACTCATTCATAACACTCCTCTTTAGGTTCAACCTCTTTTGTAGCCATGGCAACGATATAGTTAAAGGTATTCAAAACCAAGGAGCCTTCGGAATTCCATTCGGAGGGTTCAATTAATCCCCAAAATCCGTTAGTATCCACATCAAATCTATATACTAAAGGAGCACAGGTAGGAAAAGCAATAGGAAAAGTAACTTTTAGTGGACCTACTTCTTTTGAACCAGACAACAAATACACCAAGTCTGTAATAGCTTCTTGCTTAGCTGTAACATACCCAAATTCTTGGTTCAATTTGTACATAATGCCATTTAAAACTTCACGATTCTTTTTGATTCGTAGCCAATAGTTCTCGGGATAATTTGGTTTGGAATAGACTTGGTTTTCCAGCGTAGTTTCTACCAAGTTAACTACACGAGCATGCTCTGTCTTTGGCTTATATAAATAGGAAGTACACGTAGCATCAAAAACAGTTCGTATAGGCGACTCACCAGGCAGCACCACAAATCCTGAATGATCGTAAAGATTTTCTTTTCCTCTGTTGTACTGATAGGCATTGATAGTAGTACTATCGTTGTTCACTATGTTACCGATCATCAATAGAAACCGATCTAGTTGATAGGTATTCATTGCCTTTACAACTGTATTAGAATCTTGCTGCGAAGGCTTTTTCAATGTAAAAGTATGGTGCGAATGAAAATTCCCAAGATGCTGTAAACCATGTTTTGTTCTCAATTCATCACCAATAGATTTAAGGTACTCTTCGTCTTGATGGAAAGTGGTTTCTGTTCCTTTGGCAAGTTCTCCAGGACCAACTACATACATTATTACAGGAAAACCACTATAGGAAAAGTATCCAAAGAGGTCAGAACCTATTTCTATTGATGTGTCCAAGGTGCATTGAGCGAGAAAATTTATCTCCGACTCGTAGACTAGTACTTTTGATTGTATGTTAACCATTGCTTTTGAGTTTTTAGTTTAAAAATATTTGTTGGCTACTTACTTTAATTTGATTGTTAAGTCTAGGATAACAAAATCACTGTTATAAAAGTATCTTTTATCCTAGGCACTCATTTGTTCGTTTAAGATTTTGATTGTGCTGTTAATGTATTCAACACTTCTCGTTGCTAATGACTTATCATTTCTCCATTCTAAACGTGCTTCAACAAGACAACAAGAACCTTCATCATTACTTGCGAAAATTTTTGGAGGACAAGTTGGATAGCCTGATTGGAAACTTACTCTATAGACACGTAGCGCATCTTCAAACACCAAGCTCATCAGCTCACTTTCTTCATAGATTACCGCAAGGCTAGAATAGTCTAATGATAAATCATCTATTATGTCGGTCAAAACCTTAGAAGTTCCCTCAAACTTGTCTTCACAAGAATCATCTTCGATTGAAAAAGCCGATCCGAAGTATTCATAATTAATTCAAGTTGCTAGTTAATAGATTTGTTTAATTGTAATCCGAAGACAAACAAAGTTAGCTTTATAAGAAAGCCTTCCAATGTCACAGCATGTATGGTTCTAGGGAAAAGCTTTTTTATATCACTAATGGTTGTTTCTA
>CAIWKX010000118.1 GCA_903913315.1 uncultured Bacteroidota bacterium
CAACATGGAGATTACTTTACCGTATATCAAAATTTAAGTTCGGTGAGTGTTAATGCTGGCGATAGAGTATCTACTAAGCAAAGTCTTGGGAAAATTAGAACTAATGCAGAAGGCAAAACCATATTAAAATTCCTGATTTCTCAAAACACCACTTATGCCAATCCAACGATGTGGTTAAATAAATAGTATTTCACTCTCAGAGCCTGAAAATTCACCCTCCGAGGTTGAATTTTCAGGCTCTGAGGCTCAAATTTCAGGCAAAAAGGGTGAATTTTCAGGCTCCGAGGCTCAATTTTCAGGCTAAAAGGTTGAATTTTCAGGCTCTGAGGTTCAATTTTCACCCTCCGAGGGTGAATTTTCAGGCTAAAAGGGTGAAATTTGGATTTGCAAAATTTAACAATTTATATAAACAAAGCCTTTAATTCGGTGGCATCATGAGGATTCATTTTTCCTGCGAGTACCAAACTCAATTGTTTTCTTCTTAAGGCAGCGTCAAATCGTGATTTTTCTTCCTCTGATTCTGGTTCTAATATTGGAACTGAAACTGGATTTCCAGATTCATCAACAGCCACAAAAGTATATATAGCTTCGTTGGCCTTTGTTCTAATTCCAGATTCTCTGTCTTCAATCCAAACATCTAAATAAATTTCCATAGACGAGGTAAAAGCTCTGGAAACTTTGGCTTCAATAGTTACCACACTTCCTAAAGGAATGGAACGATTGAACGCCACATGATTTACTGAAGCGGTTACCACAATTCTTCTGGAATGTCTTCTTGCTGCGATACTTGCAGCTCTATCCATTCTAGCCAATAATTCACCACCAAAAAGATTGTTTAGTGGATTGGTTTCGCTTGGTAAAACCAAATCGGTCAGTATGGTTAAGGAATCAATAGGATGTTTTGGAGTCATGGGTTTTTTTGCAAAGGTATTAAAAACAGCATAAGGAAGTTTCTAAAAACAAAAAATCCCGAAATAATCGGGACTTTTTTATAATTCTTCAATCAACAACCAGGCTTCTGGATTGTGTGATTTTTGTATTTTTTGCATTTGGCCTTGAGCTTCAGAATATGAAGTGTAACTACCATAAATGACAGGATATAAACCATGTTTATTTTTGGCTATTTTTTTTGCAGGATATCCTAATTTAACAAGCTCGTCATACATTTTTGTGGCATTTTCTTCTTGTAAAAATGCGCCAGCCACAATATGGTAGGGCATTTTCCCTTCAGTCACATTCAAGGTAACTGTGGGCAGTGGATTGGAAATAAAAAAAGTAGCTTCTTGAATTTTTTGGTTGACTTGTTTTTGAACTTTAGTTTGAACCGCGACTGTTTCTGCTTGAATTTTAGTTTGATAATATTGATTTCCAAAGAAACCACCAGCACCAAGCAATCCAGCACCAAGAACAAAAACAGCAGCGTATTTCAATACATTACTAGACGTTCTTTTTTCAGGGATAAAAGCAATAGGTTCTTTTTCTTCAAGAACATCCGCTTCTACTTTGTATTCTTCACGTTTAATATTGGGCGAAGCAAAAGTGGATAATCCAAAAGAAGAAGTTAAATAATTAACTTGATCAGCAGGAACAAAAACCAAACTTTTTTCAGCATTTAATTTCAATTCTCCAATGTTTTTCAGCGAAATTGAACCTTGTTCTTGTAGTTTGTTTTTCCATGAATTTACTTCATTTTGAATAACCGTAACAGCAATTTCATAAGACATTTTCTCCGCTTGAGCGATATGATTTGCTAATAAACCATCATTGTTTTTCAAATAGGAATTGAACGACACCAGTTTTTTTGGTGGGTAAAACGAATGCGAACTTTCTTGTAATTGTGCAGATTGAATTTCGGTTAAAAAAGCCCCAAACCCAGGCACAGTTACACACTGGTAACGGTAAAGTAATTGCGAAATGTATTGGTCAATCTTCATAATGACAAATTTAATTATTTAATGTGTAATGCAAAATTTTATCAACAAACTTTGTTAACAATTTTAATTCTTCTTATTTTTGAATTTCCATTTTATACACCATACAGCTTTAATTTAATGAACGACACCGAATTACTACAC
>CAIWKX010000119.1 GCA_903913315.1 uncultured Bacteroidota bacterium
ATTATCAATGTAACACAATGCTCAGGCGGAAGCGTCAACATGGGACAATATGAAACTAGTACGCAATTGAAAACGATAGGAGTTATTTCAGGTAAAGATATTACTACTGAGGCGGCTATCACCAAATTAATGTATTTACTTGGGCAAAATGTAGCGCCTAATGTTTTCAAAACTATTTTTGAAACATCGCTTCGAGGAGAAATGGTTTAACTTACGCTTTGTTTATTGCTAAATTTTATTGTTCTTTGCATCACAATATATAGAGAGGTGTCCGAGTGGTTGAAGGAGCAAGCCTGGAAAGTTTGTATATGGGTAACTGTATCGTGGGTTCGAATCCCATCCTCTCTGCTAAAAAGTGTTTTTTAATTTTTAAAAAAAATTAATTAAAGGAATGTTCGAATCCCATTCACTTGCAAATGAGTTCTGACTTTTAGAAAGAAATCAAATAAAGGAAAGTGTTTTTTAATTTTAAATACGCTGCAAAATTTTATTTAATGAAGTTTTATTTCTCCATACTAACTTTGTTTATTTTTTTTGGTGCTTTTGCCCAAGAAGATGGTGCGGAAATAAAAGTAATCGACTCCCTCTATAGAGAAGATCAATTTTACATCAATTTTACTACCAATAAATTTCAAAACCTTAAAGGCTTAAGTCAAAGTAAATTTTCTCCCGGTTTTTGTATTGGCTTTTTAAGAGATATGCCCGTTAACAAAAGTAGAACTTTTGCTATTGCCGCCGGATTGGGGTATTCTTTGAATGTAAACAGCAATAATTTGTTGATTACTTCTGATGAAGTAACATCAGTAAATAGCTATAGTTTTTTCGATATTAATGGACATTATAACCAAAATAAACTTTCGTTACAGTATATCGATTTGCCAATAGAAATTAGATGGCGTTCTTCAACACCAGATTCACATAAGTTTTGGCGGATTTATGCAGGATTCAAAATGAGCTATCTTGTGGCTAGTCGTTATAAATTGGAAAGTGACACTCGATCAGTAGTTTATAAAAGCAATGCCGACTTAAACAAATTTCAATATGGTTGTTATTTGGCAACAGGTTGGAACACTTGGAACATATATGCCTATTATGGATTAAGTTCAATCTACAAATCGGCTTCTCTTATTGGTGGAGAAAAAATCAATATGAATACATTCAATTTAGGACTGCAGTTCTATATTCTATAGCCAAAAAATCCACACTACCATCTGGGGTGCCATTCCGGCAACATAGCCAATTATTAGTTCTTCCATAGTATGCGCTTTCATAAACAAACGAGAGGTAGCTACTATTCCTGTAACAACAAAAAGCATGGCAATGGTAGAGATACAATTCAAGTGAAAGTGTTGACTCATCCCTATAATAAAGAAACTTAACGCACTCATAGCAATCATGTGGATGCTGATTTTAAGGTTGGCATAGAGTAACGCAAAAGCAATTATAGCACTTCCAATACTCCCTAAGAAAAAGAAGAACAACTCTGGAAATCTCTCAAAAGAAACACTTTTACTGATAAGAATAGTAGTCAAAGCCATTTGCAACAACAAAGGTATTTTTCGCTGCGAAGTATCCGATAGCATGATGGTATCTACTTTTCCGAATGTTTTTAATAAATAGAAAAAGGATAACGGAAGAAAAAACAGAATAATAATTACTTGTAGCAGCAACAAATGAAACTTTTCTTTAGCCAAATAATTGTCGCCAAAAACTATGTAAAAAGCAGTTCCTAAAATTGGAATAAAAATAGGATGGAAGAGATAGGAAAAAAAAGGAAGTATTTTTTTCAAAATAATAAATTTG
>CAIWKX010000120.1 GCA_903913315.1 uncultured Bacteroidota bacterium
ATCTTTACCTCAAAGATGTACTAGAGCGTTTACCAACGCACAAAAACCATCTCATTCACGAGCTGCTGCCTCACAACTGGAAGCCACAGTAACAATCACAGGCTATTGACTTGGGTCAACCTGTGTTGCCCGTCCGCTTACCTTTAAATTTGCAATTGAACTCATAATAATCTCCTTTTGAATATAAAAGTAGTATTTTAAGAGTAAATTTGCCTAAATTTTGGGCAATTATTTGACATTTAATATTACTTTAGTTATAATATCTAATAAATCCAACTAAAGCTACGCATTTTGTTTGGTTAAAGCTAAATATATCTATATGAATATACAACAAATAAGGCAAAGGACAGCTTACAACCCGTGTGCTAAGCCCACACAAAAAACTGCGACTCGCAATTGGCTTGGAGGGTTAGCTAAAGATTACCCACTTTCTCTAACATTGACATTAAACCAATTTTGGGAGGTTAGGAATGAACGCGGAGTTTACTTACAAAAGATTAATAGAAATGAGTGCAAGCGAATTGCCAAGCAATTTACACATAGTTTGAACAAGCAAATATTTGGAAACAGTGCAAAAAGACACAAGTTGGGGTTGAAATATTTGGTTGTTATGGAGGGTGAGAGAAGCTGTAAAAATTTGCATCTGCACATGGCGATAGGTAACATACCTACTCATGTTAAATGGAACACTTTTGATAGCCTAGTATCAACGGCAAAGAAAAGGATTGTAGAAATTGCAACAGAACATAAGGTTGATGTTGTTGATAGTGGATGGGTTGAATATATTACGAAAGAACTTGGGCGAACTGACACTGATAACGTGTTTTGGGAGTTGGCATAGTTAAACGGCATTACTGACTTAATTTGTCTCTTGCCTTGTACAAATAAAGCAAAGAAATGCTTTAATTAGCGAAGCTATGCCTAAATATTTTAAAAAAGAGGGATTGAAATGAGTTACGAAGATTTAATAGAAGACAAAATAGCAGACTTAAAATATAAAATAATGAGTTCTACTTCAACAAATGAAGCAAAAAGAGATTATGAAAAGTACAAACATCTAACACAGGAAAAAATAAAACGATATTGGGAATCCCTAAAAGAAAATTTTTATAACTACGAAGAGTGCTACTGCTACGATATTTTAGACAGAGTGGTTGACTTAAATAATGAGCATGCTTTTGTATTGAGCAGCGAGTTGGCAATTTTTATGAAACTAGATGAAAGTTTTAAAGAATATTGTATTGGCGTAGTTGAAGATGATGGAATTATTGCTGTGTTAAAACACAAAAAACAGATTCACTTTCATAAAAATTTAATAAAAGAAGCATTATCGCTTTGTTAAGATTTATTTGAAATCGCATCAAATTAAAAATAAGTACGCTAATTTATTTTTATATTAAATTACCAAGTGCATTTAAGGGGCTTCATGTAATCAAGCCTAACTCAATCAATTAGAACAGGACTGTAAAACATGGATGTCAATTTTAATAAAGCTGAAGCTGAATGGATACCTTTAATAGGTCAATTTATTTTAGATTTTGCTTTTATAGAAGACTCAATTCATACAGTAATAAGTGACTATTTAAATAAATCTCTAATCAAAGAGAGTTATTTGAGCGATAGGATTGAAACACGAATTGAGCTATTTGAAGAAATCATAAAAGCAAGCGATGCACAAGATGGAACGAAAATAAAATCGCTTACAGCTGAAATTAAAAATTTAAGACCAACAAGAAACTTACTAGCCCACAATGCACTTGGTTTAGTTTATGAGGAAAAAGAAGGCGTATTGAAAGAAATTGGATTTGAGATTACTGCTAAGAAGAAAACAACATCAATAAAATTGGACTCACTCAAAAAACAAGCTGCTAGACTTACAAAATGTAGAGACCAACTCACTGAGGTAATGATAATATTTTTACGTGAACGTTTCAAAGCTTACGAGCGTGAGTTGCCACATTAAAAGTAGGGTTTGAATATTCCAGTTTTACAAGCTTTAATTACGCTTGTGTTGCACTCAAATTTGTCTGTACACATCAATCCAGCCAATTTGAGAAATCACGCTTAAAACGCTTTTAAACAAGTCTGTATACTTTTTTATTGCCTTTGTCTAAAAATCAACTAAATATACAAATGTAATGTTCTTCGCAAATCATTACATTTTCGCATTTAGAACGCTTTCAGCGTTGATTTACAAGGAGATTCTAAGTTGTTGTATTTAGACGATGGGTTTGGTCAAAATAAGGTCGCACAAAATCACAAAAGAAAATATATTAAAGACATTGCTAAGCTTTGGTTAGGAAGGAGCACAATGTCAAAACAGGCTAAAACGTTAACTGAGCAAGACGTAGAACGAGTACTTGCTTACATCGCAAAAAACAAGCAC
Organism: uncultured Bacteroidota bacterium; assembly: GCA_903913315.1. GTDB lineage: Bacteria > Bacteroidota > Bacteroidia > Flavobacteriales > Flavobacteriaceae > Flavobacterium. The sequence goes on from CAIWKX010000120.1 coordinate 2,387, forward strand.
CCTGTGCGTAATAGGGCTATGTTTCTTACTATGCTGAATACGGGCGTGAGAATTTCAGAGTTAGTCAGCATTTCGTATTTTGATGCAGTGGATGACGAAGGAAACATACGTGATGAGATCATGCTCAAAGCAGAAAATACAAAAACGAAAGAAGCACGTACGATTTTTGTTAATACTCGTTTACACAAAGAACTAACAGATTACATCGCAGTCTACAAACCCAAGTCCAAAACTTCCAAACTGTTTTATTCACAAAAGGGAGACGGGTTTACTGCCAACACTGGCGCACAGTTGTTCCACTATCTGTATCGGCGTGTAGGGCTGGTTACGGCAAGTTCACATTCGGCAAGACGCACCTTTATTACAAATTTGAGTGAACGATGTGTAGGGATTAGGGTAATAATGTCCCTGTCTGGTCATCGTCAGCTATCAAGCGTGCAAGCTTACTTGGATTGCAACGCAGACCAACAGAGGAAGGCAGTTAATTTACTTTGAAGCTTAGTAGTAATTAATCTTTGAGTAAACAATACGATTAATAACTTTGTGTTTTCTTAAATTATTCAACCTGTAATCAATAGCTACTTGAGCAGTTTTTTCGAGTTGTATTTTTGCTCTTAGCTTTTGAATAAGTAGTGGATGTACAGAATAAACTCCTTCATCTAGCAGTACTGCCAAATCCAGTATTCTCCTATGCCACCAGTTTGTTTTATTGACCGCTTCCCATGTTTTGGGACCCAGTCCATCACGTTTAGAGGGGAGTTTATATTTTGATAACAAGGTTTGGTTAACAATTAGTCCTTTTGCAAACAGCTCAAAATATTCACTGTAATGGTGATAAGGTCTAACTGGTAATCCATATTTCTTTGCAACAGAGTTATTCATGTTGCTAATGTGGAGATTGGGTGTTAGGTAAAAAAGAATACGCGATGCTAAACTCAACCTATGTCCTTGTTGAGCGGAAACTAGTCCATTGCTTAATTTTTCTAAAGCAGTTACTGCATTATTGACTTTCGTATCTTCTGTATTATTTTTTCGTTGGTTTGACCTTGCCCCTGAAAAACGTACCTCTTAACTATAGGTGAAAATATAGTTATGGAGGTGTCAAAATGGGCGAGAAACGAACAAGGGCTAAATATACCCTGGAATTCAAGATGGAGGCTGTGAGGCTTGTCAGAAACGGG
>CAIWKX010000121.1 GCA_903913315.1 uncultured Bacteroidota bacterium
ATGCTCAAACAAGATGGAAAGGAAATATTTTAGGATGGTCTGCTGTTAGAAATGATTTAATTATCTATTTTAGTGATAGAATAAAATGATTGACACAGTTTATTGAACACTCCCCCTTAGTTTATTGAACACTCCCGAACACTCCCTTAGTTTCACGTTATTAACCTCAATTTTCAGGCTCTGAGGGTGAATTTTCACGTTATTAACCTCAATTTTCAGGCTCTGAGAGTGAATTTTCACGTTATTAACCTCAATTTTCAGGCTCTGAGCGTGAATTTTAAAGTTCAGAACTTCAAAATTTCAAATAAGACTTTTGTTTTATAATTTGCCTTGTTTAGCCATAACGGCCATAATTAAAATAGGAACTGCCAAAACGATAACGATAAACGTATTATCAAAAAACAAGGTTTGGTCTTTCATCAAAGTAAAAATATACCCCCCAATAGCACCTCCAATATGTGCCGTATGTCCAATATTATCTCGTTTGGCTTTCATTCCATAAATAGAATAGAGCAAATAAATGATTCCAAATACATAACCGGGAATAAACCCATAAATCTGCAACCTAGGCTCCAATAAAATAGCCGAATAGACAATTCCTGTTACTGCTCCAGAAGCACCAACAGCTCCATAGCTATAGTCGTCTTTATGAAAATATAAGGTCAATAAACTACCAAATATAAGACTGGCAAAATAGATTAATACAAAGGAATAGCTTCCTAAATAACCATAAACAATGGGAGCAAAAAAATAAAGCGTCAACATATTAAACGCTAAATGCGGAATATCAACATGAAGAAAACCCGATGTAATCATTCGAGCTTGTTCTCCTGAACGAATACTTCCAATATGAAATTGGTACTTTCTAAAAAAGAATTGGTCTTCAAATCCTTTAAAACTAACAATAACGTTTAGGGCAATGATGGCAATGAGAAAAATATTATATTCCATAAGTTTTATTTTGGTAAAAATAGAAATAGTTATTTATGTTTTATCAAACCAAAGTTATAAAATTAACTTAAACCGTATATTTGCAAAAATTTATTAGAATGCAATTTTTAATCTATATACTAATCTATCCTTTTCTCTGGCTTATTTCCATGCTGCCATTCCCGTTACTTTATGCATTTTCAGATTTTATTTACCTGATTTTGTACTATGTAATTGGATATAGAAAAAAAACGGTTCGGGAAAATCTTGCCATGGCTTTCCCAAACCTTTCAGAAAAGGAACGATTAATTATTGAGAAAAAATCATTCCATCACCTGTGTGATATGTTTCTTGAAATGGCAAAAACAATGACTATTTCTGAAAAAGAAATCAACAAACGTTTCAAATATACCAATTTGGATGTTTATCTTGATTTAGAAAAAAAAGGAAAAAGTATCGCCTTGATGTGTGCGCACTATGCAAGCTATGAATGGGTACTTTCAATGAACAATCACATTACTTTTAAAGGATACGGCATTTATAAAAAAATTGCAAACCCCTATTTTGATAAATTGGTGAAGGATATCCGAGCTAAATTTAAAGCCTATCTCATCACAACTAAAGAAACCAAACCAACAATAGAACAAAATGCGATTAATAAAGTATTAGGTCTTTATGGTTTTGCAAGCGATCAAACGCCAAGACGCTCCGACAATTTGTATTGGTATACTTTTATGGGAATTGAAACACCAATTCATTTTGGCGCCGAAATGTTGGCAAAAAGATACAATATGAATGTTATAAATCTAAATGTAACCAAAGTAAAGCGAGGCTATTATGAAGCCACTTTTGAAGTGCTTTCAGAAGATGTAAAAACGGTACCCAATTATAAAATATCAGAAATGTTTATGCAAAGAGTAGAACAACAAATTTATAAAGCACCAGAGTTTTATCTGTGGACGCATAAACGTTGGAAACATAAAAAAATAGACTGAAAAAATCCCATTACTTTGCGGTAATGGGATTTTTTTTGTTTTCTATTGTCTATTTTCTTACTTTAAGAATACATTTTCTTTCTCATCTCTTGAATCTTTTCGTCATCAAGATATTCGTCAAAAGTCATGTAACGGTCAATAACACCATTCGGAGTAATCTCTAAAACTCTATTGGCGACCGTTTGCGCAAACTCATGGTCATGTGTAGTAAACAAAACGGAACCTTTAAAGTTTTTCAACGAATTATTAAAGGCCGTAATCGATTCCAAATCCAAGTGATTGGTAGGTTCATCAAGCATTAACACATTGGCACGAATCATCATCATTCGAGATAACATACAACGTACTTTTTCGCCACCTGATAATACAGTACATTTTTTCAATGCTTCTTCTCCCGAAAAAATCATTTTTCCTAAAAACCCACGAACATACACTTCATCACGTTCTTCTTCTGTTTTTACAAATTGACGCAACCAATCTACTAAATTCAAATCGCCATCAGTGAAAAACGCACTATTATCATTTGGTAAATAGGATTGATTGGTAGTAATTCCCCAACTGAATTCTCCTGCATCCGCCGTTTGATTTCCATTTAATATCTCATAGAAAGCTGTAGTGGCTCTAGAATCTTTGGAGAAAATAACAACCTTATCTCCTTTTGCCATATTCAAATCTACATTTTTAAACAATACTTCACCATCAACAGAAGCAGCAAGATTTTGAACATGTAAAATTTGATCACCAGCTTCTCTTTCTACATCAAATATAATAGCGGGATATCTTCTACTTGAAGGACGAATTTCATCCAAATTCAATTTATCAATCATCTTCTTACGAGAAGTAGCTTGTTTGGATTTAGCGACATTCGCACTAAAACGACGAATAAACTCTTCCAATTCCGCTTTTTTCTCCTCAGCTTTCTTATTTTGTTGCGCTTTTTGTTTTGCAGCTAATTGACTCGATTCATACCAAAAAGTATAGTTACCGGAATAATGATTAATTTTAGAAAAATCAATATCGGAAATATGAGTACAAACAGAATCTAAAAAGTGTCTATCATGAGAGACCACTATCACTGTATTTTCATAATTGGCAAGGAAGTTTTCTAACCATGTAATAGTCTCAAAATCCAAGTCATTGGTAGGCTCATCCATTACCAAAACATCTGGATTTCCAAAAAGAGCTTGTGCCAATAACACACGAACTTTCATTTTCCCCTCCATTTCTCCCATTAAATTATAATGCATATCAGCTGAAATACCCAAATTCGATAACATAGCAGCCGCATTCGAATCTGCATTCCAACCATTCATCTCTTCAAATTGCACTTGCAACTCTCCTATTCTATTAGCATTCTCATCAGAATAGTCGGCATACAAAGCATCCATCTCTGTCTTAACAGCAAATAAAACTTTATTCCCCATCATCACGGTTTCTAAAACGGTGTGCTCGTCAAACATATTGTGGTTCTGATTCAAAACCGACATACGTTTTCCTGGCTCTAAAATTACTCGCCCCGAAGTAGGATCAATATCACCTGCCAAAATCTTCAAAAAAGTAGATTTTCCAGCACCATTCGCACCAATTACTCCATAACAATTGCCTTGAACAAAAGTAGTATTTACTTCATCGAATAATATTCTTTTACCAAATTGCACCGATAAATTAGAAACTGTAAGCATAAAATAGGGTATTTTAAATTTGGTGCAAAAGTAATCAAAAGTGTTCAAATTTCAGTAGTAAGGGGTCAGTTTTCTATACTTAATTCAAAAACACAATTCAACAATCACAAATGGAAAGTTTCTCAAGCCTTTTGCTCAAATGAATTTACGTAAGCAAACAAAAACACCCCAAATAAGTTAACCTATTTTGGGGTGTTTTACGAAACAAAATTGTAAATAATTATGATTTTAAAGCTTCTTTTGATTGCAATTCAAAATTAGTTGACATCTTATTAGAAGAATTGATCAAATCAAAATCAATAGGATAAACTTCATTATAAGGAATACTTTCAATAATTTGATTATCTAATTGTATATGATTTTCAATCGTTGGTTCAATTAGAAAACATTGATCTAATTGGGCTTGATTTTCTGTTATTTTTTTATCTTCTTCGATAATTATCTCAATTGATTTTTTATAATGCGTCGAAATTACTTCGGTAGATACCACGAGCCGTTCTTCTGATTCTAAATTGACTTTTGGTTTTGATAGGTTATTTTCTACAGATAAATTAAAATCTGTTTTAGGGTCAGTTCTCGAAACTTCTGTTTCTACAATTTGTTGATCGAATTCAACTACTTTAGCAAACGATGAATTAATAAACATTGCTGCTAATATTCCTAAATAAACGATTGATTTTTTCATGACTTTATCTTTTAAATGATGACACGTCAAATTTCTAAAACAAATTTACGAAAAAAATAAAAATCCACGATAAATCGTGGATTATATTTTACTAAAACTATGTTTTACTTAAGAAAATTCAACACATTCTTTTCAATTCGCTCATTAATATTTGAAATATCTGCTTTTATGAATGTTTCACCCAAGATATTTTCATATAATTCTATATATCTTTCAGAAACAGAAGTTATATATTCATCGGTCATATTTGGGATTTGTTGCCCTTCTTTTCCTTGAAATCCATTCTCAATCAACCAACGTCGCACAAATTCTTTTGATAATTGCTTTTGTTCCTCTCCTCTATCTTGACGTTCTTGATATCCTGCTGCATAAAAATAGCGTGACGAATCGGGAGTGTGAATTTCATCAATCAAAACAATTTGCCCGTCTTTTGTTTTTCCAAATTCATATTTAGTATCTACTAATATCAATCCACGACTTGCAGCTATTTCTGTTCCACGTTGAAATAATGCTCGAGTATATTTTTCTAAAACCAAATAATCTTCTTCAGAAACAATCCCTTTAGACAAAATAGCTTCTCGAGAGATATCTTCATCGTGCGAACCATTATCCGCTTTGGTAGTTGGGGTAATAATTGGTATAGGAAATTTATCATTTTCTTTCAAGCCTTCTGCCATGTTCACACCGCAAATTAATCGCTTTCCAAGTGCATACTCACGAGCGGCATGTCCAGAGAGATAACCTCGAATTACCATTTCCACTTTAAAAGGCTCACACAAATGTCCAATAGCAACATTGGGGTCTGGAGTAGCAATTAACCAATTTGGGACAATATCGGAAGTCAATTCCATGAATTTTGTTGCAATCTGGTTTAAAATCTGACCTTTGTAAGGAATCCCTTTGGGTAAAACCACATCAAAAGCCGAAAGTCTGTCGGTAGCAACCATTACTAATAGTTCGTCATTAATGTTATAGACTTCTCGAACTTTACCTCGATAAACTGATTTTTGATTGGAAAAATTAAAATGGGTAGAAGTTATTGTCTTCATTATGTTGTGTGTTTTTATGCGATGCAAAAGTAACTAAAAAACGCATCTTAAAAAATCCTTTACAAATAAAATTAGACTGTAAATTGTTCTTTAATTTGTTCCAAAACTATTATACCTTTAGACTCAATCGCAGTAATCGTTTCACAATCTTCCAATTCATCTTCATTACAAAAAATAATTTCAGCAGTAGTATTTAAAATAGTAATGGTCTTAATTTTAGCCAATGGAATTATATATCGGTTCCCTTTTTCCCTTTTAAAAAAAGCTAAAATTCCAAGGGCTATTAATACAATCCCAAAGGGAAAGGTTTTATTTTTAAAATCCTTTATTACATCAAAAACACCAAAACCAATCAAAACCAGTATAAACAAATAATTCAGGTATTTTTTATTTGTTTTAATAGTTACTTTAGAAGATTTCTCTACTAGTGTACTAGTTTCAGACCAATTTCCAGAATGAGTCAAAAATAGATTTTCATCGTTGATGTTAATATAACCATTAGCGTATTTAAAGTATTCTTTCATTACTATTTTTTCTCTACAAAACTACTGTTTTATTAAAAAAAATAAAGCGAAAAGTTAGGAAATAGACCCTACTTTTCGCCTTAATCTAATATTTAATATTTAAAATCTAATATTGCATTAATCATTATTTTCTATGCTCTTATACGCATCAATCACTTTTTTAACCAATCGGTGACGCACAATATCCTTATCATCCAGATAAATAATACCAATCCCATCAATATCTTTCAAAACCAAAATGGCCTCTTTTAATCCTGAAATGGTTCGTCTAGGTAAATCTACTTGCCCAGGATCTCCCGTAATAATAAATTTGGCATTTTTCCCCATACGTGTTAAGAACATTTTCATTTGAGAATGAGTCGTATTTTGAGCCTCATCCAGAATTACAAATGCATTATCCAATGTTCTACCCCTCATGAATGCTAGCGGCGCAATTTGAATAATTCCTTTTAGAATATAATCATCCAAAGTTTGAGGAGGCAACATGTCGCGCAAAGCATCATACAAAGGTTGCATATACGGATCCAATTTTTCCTTCATATCACCTGGAAGAAATCCTAAATTTTCACCTGCTTCCACGGCCGGGCGTGTTAATACAATTCGCTTGACTTGCTTTTCTTTCAATGCTTTTACCGCAAGTGCAACTCCGGTATACGTCTTACCGGTTCCAGCAGGCCCAACAGCAAAAACCATATCATTTTTAAAAACGGATTCAACCAATTTTTGTTGGTTGGGAGTCATCGCCTTAATTAATTTTCCGCCAATCCCATGTACCAAAATTTTATCATGGTCTGGCATGCGCTGTTCTTCTTGAGTGTTACTATGTATCACTCTATCAATAACATTGGCATCAATATTATTGTATCGAGTGAAATGTAACATCAACCGATTGAATCGATTTTCAAATTCATCTAATTCTGCTTTTTCGCCAAATGCCTTCAGTGTTGTGCCACGAGCAACAATTTTTAACTTAGGATAATACTTTTTAATCGTTTCAAGATGAGTGTCTTGTGCTCCCCAAAATTCTTTAGGAGCGATGTCGTGTAATTCAATGATACGTTCGTTCAAATGGATGAGTTTTTTAATTAATTTTTTTACTAATTATTAGTAGCTTTGCAATCATTTCAAATTTAAGAAATACAGTAATACGTTTCTCATTTAGTTATAAACAATTTTATGTCAATAATTACCCTTACTACCGATTACGGATTAAAAGACCACTTTGTAGGGGCTTTGAAAGGGAAAATTTTATCGCAAAATAAAGAAGCGATAATAGTTGATATTTCACATCATATTGATTCATTTAACACTAGTGAAGCAAGCTATATAATTGATGCCTCATACAATAGCTTTCCAAAAGGAACAGTACACATTATTGGTATCGATATCGAATTAAAAGAAGATAACCAACATATCGCAATGGAATGGAATGGACATTATTTCATTGCAACTGATAACGGAATTCTTAGTATGTTAATTCAAAAAATCAAACCTCAAAAAATGGTGGCTATCAACATTCATGATAGATTAATACCCGAAGCTACTGATATGGATGTGTTCGTTACTGTAGCCGTTCATATTGCTAAAGGAGGGTCACTAAATGTTATCGGTAAAGAAATCAAACAACTGAAAGAAGTAACCGAATTACAACCTGTTATTGCTTCAGATACAAATTCAATAAAAGGATATGTCGTTTATATTGATCACTTTGGAAATGCTGTGACCAATATTTCTAAAAAATTATTTTTAGACATTGCCAAAGGAAGACCTTATGAAGTGATTTTCAAAAGTAAAAAAGTAAAAACAATTTTTGCTAAATATTCAGAGATAGAAGCAGCTGACAAACAGCCTACAACGATAACTGGTAAACATTTGGCAATCTTCAATGAAGCTGGTTTTCTAGAAATCGGAATATACAAAAGCAATACAAAAACAGGCACTGCCTCATCTCTATTAGGACTAAGGTATAGAGATTTTGTAATGATTAATTTTAATAATTAAATTATGTTGGTCAGAATAGTAAAAATGTCGTTTCACGAAGAAAATATTCCTGCGTTTCTAGAAAACTTTGAGGTAATGAAATCTCACATAAGAAATTCACCAGGAAATCGTTTTTTAGAATTGTATCAAGATAAAAATAATGCAAGTATCTTTTTCACTTATAGTTATTGGGAAACTGAAATAGATTTGGAAAACTACCGGAAATCGGCTTTGTTTGACGAAGTTTGGACGTTTACCAAAAAATTATTCAATGATAAACCAGAAGCTTGGAGTGTAAACAAATTAGTTTCTTTAGAATAAAAAAAAATAGAAAATAGATTAAGATAGAATAAACAAAAAAAACTTTGTGACTTAGAGCCTTCGTGGCAAATATAAATATGAAATCAATATTATTAAGAGAAATCAAATCCTTTTTTGGTTCACCAATAGGATATTTAGTAATTGCTATTTTTCTTTTACTCAACGGATTATTTCTATGGGTATTTGAAGGAGAATACAATATTTTAAACAGTGGTTTTGCCGATTTATCACCATTTTTTACTATTTCACCATGGATTCTGATTTTCTTAATTCCTGCTGTAACAATGCGAAGTTTCTCGGATGAAAAGAAACAAGGAACGATTGAATTGTTAATGACCAAACCTATTTCTGTTTGGGAAATTGTAGGTGGCAAATTCTTTGGCGCATTTCTACTAATTGTTATTGCAATTATTCCAACGTTCATTTATGTTTATGTGATTTATGGTTTAGGTATGCCTATTGGTAATATTGATATGGGAAGTACTTTAGGGTCCTATTTTGGACTATTATTCCTCATAGCAGGTTATACTGCTGTTGGAATCTTTACCTCTACCCTTTCAGAAAATCAGATTGTAGCTTTTATCATATCCGTATTCTTGTGCTTTATTCTTTATTTTGGATTTCAAGGAGTAGCTTCTCAATTTAAAAATTTTGGAGATTTAATAGCCTTTTTCGGAATGGATTTTCACTATAAAAGTATGAGCCGAGGGGTCATAGATACGCGTGATGTGATTTATTTTATCAGCATTGCCATTGTATTTCTATCGTTGACTGTTTATAAATTAAAATCGTTGAAATCGTAATGGAAAATAAGAAAAATAACTTAAAAAATCTGTTTACTATCATTGGTTTTTTGGTAGTTGTGAACTTTGCAGGGAATTTCTTTTTCAAACGTTTCGATTTAACTGCAGATAAACGATATACACTTTCTGCTACTTCTCTGAACATTATAAAAGAAGTCAAACAACCACTCTATGTTGATGTTTTCTTGGAGGGAAATTTTCCTGGAGAATTCAAAAAATTACAAACCGAAACCCAACAATTACTGGGAGAGTTTAAAGCTTACAATTCAAATATTATTTTCCAGTTTGTTAATCCTTTAGAGAAAGAGGAAAACAGAGAACAAATCATGCAAAAATTTTACGACAGAGGTCTTACACCTTTAAACGTAACCATGAACGAGAAAGGAAAACAAACACAAGAAGTAGTTTTTCCATGGGCAGTAGTAACCTACGGAAACAAAAGTACCAAGGTACCTTTATTAAAAAACATGATGGGTGCTTCCACTGCTCAAAAGGTTGTAAGTTCGGTACAACATTTAGAATATGCTTTTGCCAACGCATTTAATACCGTATCTAAAAAAAGAGAAAAGAAAATAGCCATCATCAAAGGAAATGGTGAAATGGCAGACCGTAATATTGCTGATTTTTTAAAATCAGTTCGCGAAAATTATTATATCGGTCCTTTTACTTTAGATTCAGTTGCCAAAAGCCCTAATAACACCTTAAAAGCGCTAAAAAAATATGACTTAGCAGTAATTGCTAAACCAACAGAAGCTTTTACTGATGACGAAAAAGAAGTACTTGACCAGTTTGTAATGCAGGGTGGAAAAACACTTTGGTTAGTCGATCAAGTCAATATGGAAATGGATAGTTTGCTGAATACTGGAGCTAATTTAGCATTCCCAAGAGATTTAAATTTGAACGATATGTTCTTCAAATATGGAATTCGAATCAAACCTGATTTGATTAAAGATGTAATGGCTACTCCCATCTCTTTAGCAACAGGACAAGAAGGAAGTGGTACCCAATACACTAAATTCCCTTGGTTATATTCTCCAATGATTTACCCTGTTGATAATAAAGATAAATCTAAAATTAGTCCTATTGTAAGTAATTTAGATGGTCTTAAATTTGAGTTCACCAATCCTATTGAATTGTTGAAAAACGATATTAAAAAAACAGTATTATTACAAAGCTCCCCTTATTCAAAATCTGTTGGAACTCCAACTGAAATAAATTTAAAAATAGTTCAAGAACGACCTGACCAAAAAGAATTTACAGGGAAAGGAAACCTTCCTGTAGCAGTACTATTGGAAGGAAAATTTCATTCAGTATATCAGAACAGGGTACTGCCATTTAAGGAAAATAATTTTTTATCAATAGGAAAGGAAAATAAAATGATTGTGATATCAGATGGTGATGTCGTCAAAAATCAATTGGACAAAAATTACCAACCACTAGAATTAGGTTTTGACAAATGGACCAACAACCTCTATGCCAATAAGGAATTCATGATGAATTGTGTAAATTATCTGCTAGATGATAATGGTCTAATAAACATTCGAAGCAAAGAAGTAAATCTACCAATTTTAGATACTCAAAAGGTGACTGAAGAATATTCCTTATCTCAAATCATTACCGTCGGATTTCCAATAGTAATTTTAGCTGTGTTCGGACTATTATTTACTTTCCTCAGAAAAAGAAAATATAGCCATTAATTTCTTCCTTACTAATTTTAAAAAAAAGTGCTTGAAATTTCATGCACTTTTTTATTTTACGAAAACAAATCTATTCTACAATTACTCTTGCAGTTGTACTGTTAAACCCATCTCCAATTTTGACAAAATAAACACCTGAGTACAACGTCTGAGTATCAAAATAACACATCGTACTTCCTTGATAAACCGTTTGAGTCTGAATTAATTTTCCCAATGAATCAAAAAGTTCGACTTTATAATCTTCTGTTGCCATAGGAATTTGAACAGCAAAAAAGTCTTTAGCTGGATTTGGAAAAACCGAAAGATTTAATTTTTCAAAGTTAGCAATAGACATCGCCGGACTATATGTAGTTGTCGATTCAGTAATAGATGTAACTTTTACAGCATTTTTAACTCCATAAAAAGTAGGACCAACTACATACGGATAAACCGAATTATAATTAGCATCTACAGTACAAAAATAGGCATACGTTCCTGATGGATATTCTGGAGTGACACAAAAGCGTCCGTTATGAATATCCAAATACGTAGAATCACCTGTATGATCTATAAACTCATAATCTTCTTTAAAATAGCCCAAAGGATAAGTAGTACTAACAGCGGGACCAGCTGTTACCGTTGCCCCAGTATACAATGTTGTTCTAGTAGTAATAGATCGCAATTGAAAACTAGATTTCATTCGAACAACCCCACCTGTTCCATCTACATTAGCATAACCAAAAGCGCCATAAATAGGATATCCGTCATAAGCAAATCCGATTAAGGGAGAATGTTGACTTGGATTAATAGTATATAATCCGTCGGAAGGATACAAGGAACAAATAGTAGAAAGCACATTCAAATCGGTATTAAAAGCGCTTGGATTTTGATGATGATGGTAATTTCCCATGGCTGGATGTGCTTTGGAACAATCAAATCCAACACGTTCCGCAAGAACAGCATCCCTATTCCATACACCGTCTCCTGTACAAGGAGGATTAATAGGGCCACCACATAACGAACTTGTTGAATTTTTCCAAGAAACACCATCACGGTAATCAAACAAAGCAACTCCATTAATAAAATTTCCAATATCTCCCCCTGTGGTCGCCGTTAATGTACCTGAATTCGCAGTAGGTGTCAATGGAAATTTAAAAATAGCTCCCGCTTGAGAAGTAGCCAACGATGGATTTCCGTCTAAAAAAGGCCCCGTAATATAGGCCGGAATCCCATTAGTAGTAACATAAACCCAATTAGTGGAATATTGCACAGTTTGCACATTGGCCAATGGTGTATCCACAATTGGAGTCGAATTTCCAGAGACAAAATGTCTTCCAGTGATACCTGTCGTATTTCTCAACCAACCAGTAATAGCTGGATTAGTTTGAGAAATCAGTAACATACAACTTGACATTGTAAAAAATAAGGTTAAAATGGACTTTTTCATAAATGTATTGGTTAGTGATTTATATTCGATTTTGGATAACTATACTTCGGATTAAATAAAAACTCTTTATCAGTCAATGTAAAAAGAAAGGCTATCAAATCTTTCTTTTCATTTTCATTTAAGCGAATTGGTTTTTGTAACTCTTTGGCCAAGGTTTTCCTCTTTACTGTTCCATCGGTGTAAAAATTGATGACTTCACGTAATTTCTTAAATCTCCCATCATGCATGTAAGGATACGTAAACTCAATATTCCTTAAGGTAGGTACTCTAAAATTAAAACTGTCTTTTGGATTTTGAGTAATTGTAACCCTTCCATAATCTTTATAATCAGCATCTAATGGTAATCCATTATCAGCAAAGCTATCATTAGTAAATAAAGGATCTCTATGACAACTAATACAGTTTTTTCGAAATAACTCATATCCGTTTTCTTCTTGTTCAGTATAGAAAATGTCTTTTTCATGACGCATTACTTTATCAAATTTAGAATTATATGTTTCTAATGACACTGTGTATTGCGCAATTGATTTTAGTAAAGATTTAGTAGTTATAACACTATCGTTAAAAGCATTGTAAAATAATTCTTTGTATTTTTTAGAGTGATTTAATTTATCTAAAACGTTAACTAAAGAATTATCCATCTCTAAGGGATTCGTAATTGGATTGATAGGTTGAACTTCTAAATTTATTACACCTCCATCCCAATGAAACAATTTAGTCCAAGCTAAATTCATAATTGGCATAGCGTTTCGTGTTCCAATTCGTCCCTCTATTCCATGACTTAAGGCATGATCTGTATGAGCAAAACCAGTATATTGCAAATGACAACTTGCACAAGAAATCGTACTATCTCTTGAAATAATGGGGTCGTAAAATAATGTTCTGCCCAATTCAAATCCCTTCTCCGTTAATTCATTCTTTTTGAAATCGTAAACGGGTTTAGGCCATCCTTTAGGAACAAAAAAGGCTCCATAATAAATGCGACGGTCAGCTTTTGTCAATGAAAACAACAAAAAGCTTACTAGCAATAAAGTCAATATAGTGAGTGCTCTTTTTTTCAAATTACTATTTACTTTTAATCCATGATTTGAAGTTGTCCTCTAAAAAATATTCTACAACCAAATGATTCTGATTTAGGTGTTGAAACTTCTTTATTTTGCAACAACTCATCTACTGCATCTGTCAAAAAATGATGTTTTGCTTTTTCGGGCTCACCTGCATTATCATCAATGGCTCCTTGATATTTTATAACAAACTTTCCCGATTTATTTTTCCAAATAACAAAGGCTTGTGGGGTATGAGTAGCTTTAAATTCTTTAGCAATATTTTGCTTCTTGTCTTGCAAATAAGGGAAAGTCAATTGTTCTTTTTTTACTTTCTTCTGCATTAGTTTGAACGATTCTTCTGCGTAAGCTAAAGTATCCATTGAATTCACTGCTAATAGCCGTACTCCCATTTTTTTATACTTGGCATCCATATGATTCAATCTTTGAGAATAAAACTTTGCCATCGGACATTTGTTACAAGTGAAAACCACAATAAATCCTTTCGCTTCTTTATAATCTGAAAGCGAAACCCATTGATTAGTAGTAGCACTTTTTAATTTAAAATTGAAAACTATAGTACTTCTATCAATAAAAGTAGAACTGCATAGAATCAAAGCAAATATAACAAGCAGTAGCTTTTTCATAGTTTATTTTTTTATAAACTTTTTGGTGGTCACACTTTTAGTTTGCTTATCCATCATTTGAAAGGTATAAACACCTGTTTCTAAAGAAGAAATATCTATTCCATTTTTCCATTCAGGTTGCGGCAGCATAATAACAACCCTACCTTCTATCGTTGAAATTGTAACATAATATATCTCTACTGAAGTATCTTTTAAAGTAACAAACAATGTATTATTTGCTGGATTTGGATACAAACTAAATGCAGTATTTGGTGCATTTTCGTTAATTGACAAAGGAGCAGAAACAATAAATTGTCCCATCATGCCGCCATCTTCATGACCTCCAAAATGACAATGGTACATATAGGGATGGTTAACATCCGAATCTGCAAAGTCATCAAATTTTGCAACAAAAGTCACTGATTCATTTATAGGTAAATAAAAAGTATCCTTCCAGCCTGACTCATAACTTCCTACATTAGCTGCGGAGCCATTTCTTGCTACAATTTTAAACTCTATATCATGAATGTGAAAGGAATGCCCGAAAACATTGCTATTAGTTACAGTCCATTTTTCTATGTCATTAAGATTAACCGTTTTATTAATCGTTAACAAATCAAAGGAAGTGTTATCAAAATTAAATGGAACACTTGAAGGACCTGGATTCCCATTAGTGACCGCTACTGATCGAGTTACAGTAGCATCCGAAGCTGCCCAGTAGGTATTACTAGCTAATGTTGACGGTACTGCTGTAATTGGAGTAGTTGAAGTAGTCGTGGCAGCCACATTAATATGTAATACTGAAAAGTCTACATTATTTAACAAACTACCAAAATTTCCAGAACTATTAGGCTCACCTCCAGGAAATCCGAAAGCCTGGCCCGAGTTATAAGCTTTCAAGTCAATGCTTGAACCAACAGTATCACTTCCTAAATCCACCATAATTTCGACACGTTCTCCTACAAGCAATTTAACTCTTGTTACTGCAACAGGAGCATTTAATAGCCCTCCATCATTCCCTATTATGTAAAAGGTTCTGTTATCACTAAAACCTAAATTATACCCTCTTTCAATCTCTGCATTTAAAATTCGCATTCTAACAAATTGTTTGGGCAAACTATATTGGGCACTTGGAGTTCCATTTGTCAGCATATAATCTCCATAAACACGAGTGGATGTTGGTGGTGTAACAAAGGTATTAGTAGTCGCATTATAACTTCTACTGGTCAAGGCTAAAACAATATCATCAACTCCATAGGTTCTTGGTAAAGCTAAAGCCGATTCTTGCGGATCTTTTACAATGATAAAGCCGCCAACTCCTTTAGTCATTTGCTCTTGTGTAGATTGATGCAAATGCGGATGATACCATAACGTAGTAGCTTGATTCATCACGGTCCAGTAGGGTTGCCAAAGTGTTCCTGAAGGAATGACTTGGTGTGGGCCTCCATCCATTACAGCAGGTAAATGCATACCATGCCAATGCAATGTAGTGGATTCATTCAAATTATTAGTCACATTAACATGTATTAAATCACCTTTATTGACAAATAGCGTTGGCCCCCAAAAAGTTTCATTATTAATTGATCCTGTGACCGTTTGATTTCCTGAAACTAATTGTTTAGTACTTTCGTGAATATTCAAATCAAAAGTGGTCCCATAAAGAGCTTCGGGCATTGACATATTGTTGTACTGTGCCTTAATACAGTTGGAAAGCAGACTAATAAAAATTAAAGACAATACTTTTTTCATGTTTTTTAATGTTTAATTTACGGTGAACATATTTTTATACAACTGAGACATCGCAATTGCTTTAGCCCCCGGTATCATAATAGCAGTAGTTTCATGCAAAGAAACTTCATTTAACCACGTACTTAAATCCATTTTAATATGTAGTGTTGTTGACTGGTCAGGGACCATCAAACTCACTTCTTGCAACGCACTTTGACTAGGTAAATAACCACCAATGTGAAATTGAAAGTCATTTTTTACTGTTTTACAACTCGAACTCCTGCCCTCTAATTTCATATTAATATAACCCGAATTCCAAGCCCAATACATTCCTAATGAAGGGTCTAAATCACCTGTTAAGTCACCGGAAACATTTGTCAAACTATCAATTCCTATTTGGAATCGAATTTTTTTAATCTTCAAATCGGGAGCATTCTTAATTTGAAATTGCAAGGTGTTTATTTCGTCTAAATTAATTAAGTGAACACTATTAAGCTCTTTATATTCAGTTCCATCATCATAATATAATACCACATTGGAAATATAAAACTTTAAGGTGGTGATAGAAAGTGTATCGTTTTTTGCAGTGATGTATTTTGCAGTATTCAAAACTAAAGCTTCCTTATCAAAGCTTGGTTCAATAGAAAATAGAATGTCTTTCCTTTCTACTTTAATTTGAAAAGAAAGACAGATCAATGCAATAATCGCAGCAAAAAAAATAACTAACTTTCTATACATATATTAAGGTCTTGGCGGAGGCGGAGGTCCATCGCCCCCTCCCATTCTAGATGGCGGACCTTGACCTTCTCGTTGTTTTGACCCCATCATTCTAGCGGCCTCTTTGATGATTTTATCAAATAGTTGCTTTTGTTTTTCATCACATATAGCTCTCACTTTTTTAAAATGATAAAACATAGCGAGCTCTTCTTTCTCTTTGATTTTCAAAATTTCAGCAGCCGCATTTCTAACGGTTACTGAATCGACACTTGGGTTTTTCAATAATTCCAAGTAAGCATCGTGCTTTTCTTTATCCATTTCTTGTAAAGCTTCTTTGGCTTCATGATGCTCTCTCTTTAAAGCTTCAAATTGTTCTCTTTGTTTTGCTGTAAACTGTAATTCTTTTGAAAAAAAATCTCCAACAGCATCTTTTTTAGGTGGTCTATGCAACCACATGAATGAAATCGTACTTAAATTGATCAGCAATAAAAGTACAATTACAATTTTTAAAAATTTAGAATTGTTCATACTAGTTTGTTTTAATAATCACTTGAAAAATATTCTTTATACACTACATTCTTTTCATTGCTTACCGAACTGGTCGTTTTAGTATTCTTAGAATATTGTGTAATCGAAACCAAATTAATACCCAACAAAACTAGTACACTAGCTGCAATAGTCCATTTTTGAATAGCGCTCAATCTGATTTCTTTTTGTTTTGAATAGTTCACTAAAGAAGAACTCAAAGTCAAAGGAACTTCTATCCTTTGAAGTGTATCCAAGGAGTGTAAAGTTTCTTCTATCCAATTTTCTTTTGTGTTCATAATACTATAGATGTTATTTGTTTAAAAAACTTGTGGTTACTTTTCATTTTCTTCATAATAAATGGACAAATGCTTCTTCAAATTCTGTTTCCCTCTGAAAAGCAACGACTCTACTGCCGATAAAGATAATTGCATAATGTCCGCTATTTCATTATAACTAACTTGCTCCATCTTATGCAGAATATAAGCAGTCCGCTGCTGTTCTGGCAGTAAATCAATTGCCTTAAATAATATTTTGGCACGCTCCTGATTTTCTAATTGAATTCCAGGATGAATAAAATCGGAATGGTTTTCGATAGCTCGTTCTCCATCAGAAGAGAAAATTGATTTAAAAATTCCAAAACGTTTCTTCCTGCTTTTCTTTCTTATAAACTCCAAACATTTATTAACTGTTATTCGGTAAATCCAAGTGGAAAGAGAAGATTCTTCTTTGAATTCTTTACTATTTAAATGAATGGCTATAAAGATATCTTGCGTCACATCTTCAGCATCTTCTCTATTCTGAAGCATTCCAATACAGGTATTGTACACCTTTTTGGAAAACAAATCCACAAGTAATTGAAACGCCTTTTCGTCGTTCTTCTTCAGTAGTAGGATGAGTTCTTTTTCTTCCAAAGAGTTCAATTTAAATTTTAGATGCTCCTTTTAATAAAAACTTGTGTTGCTTTTTGAACCATTAATAAATTAAGCCGCATTAAAAACAAATCCTTAATTTTCTTACTGGTTTATACTTATTACCAAATGTAGAATAAAATAATCACTAATCAAATTTGTGAATTGTTCAATACTAATTGTCATTCGAGAAATGATTACATTTGCAAAAATTCGTTTTTTGCTATGATTACAAAAGATATTTCGACATTAGAACCCAAGAAAAACATATTAATAAAAGGGGCTGCTATTCACAATTTAAAAAATTTGGATGTCGCCATTCCTCGAAACAAACTTGTAGTGATTACTGGACTTTCAGGCTCTGGAAAATCATCTTTAGCATTTGATACGTTATATGCAGAAGGACAACGTCGGTATGTAGAAAGTCTATCATCGTATGCACGTCAATTCTTGGGCAGATTGGACAAACCTAAAGTGGAATACATCAAAGGAATCGCGCCAGCGATAGCCATAGAGCAAAAAGTAAACACCACCAATGCCCGTTCAACAGTTGGAACATCAACTGAAATATACGATTACTTAAAATTACTTTTCGCTCGAATTGGGAAAACCATTTCGCCCGTATCGGGCAACGAAGTGCGAAAAGATACCGTTTCAGATGTTATTAATAAAGTAAAAACTTTCGAATTGGACAGCCGTTGGCTGCTCCTCGCTCCTATTCATCTAGAACAAGGTAGAAAACTAGAAGACAAACTAAAAGTACTCTTGCAACAAGGTTTTGCTCGGATATTAGTCAATAACGAAATGGTACGTTTGGATGACATCGACCAACATTCTTTTGATAACAAAGACATTCTATTAATTATCGATAGAATCATCGTTAAAGACGAAGAAGAATTCTTTAATCGTCTATCCGATGCCATTCAAACAGCGTTCTTTGAAGGAAAAGGAATTTGTTTTTTGCAAGATCTAAAAGACAACTCTCGTCTGGAATTCAGTGCTAATTTTGAATTGGATGGCATGATGTTTTTAGAACCTAATGTACACTTGTTCAGCTTTAACAATCCGTATGGGGCATGCCCTACCTGTGAAGGTTACGGAAACATTATTGGTATTGACGAAGATTTGGTCATTCCCAATGCTGCCTTATCCCTATTTGAAAATGCAATCTATCCTTGGCGTGGTGAAAGCATGGGTTGGTATCGTGACGAATTGGTCAATAAAGCCTACAAGTTTGATTTCCCTATTCACAAACCGTATTTCGAGTTATCACAAGAGCAAAAAGAACTGGTTTGGAACGGAAACCAATACTTTCAAGGTTTGAATGATTTCTTTAAAGAACTAGAAGAAAAGAATTATAAAATACAAAACCGTGTGATGTTATCGCGTTACCGTGGTAAAACCAAATGTACAACCTGTAAAGGCAAACGACTTCGTGCAGAAGCCAATTACATAAAAGTGGGTGGCAAGACTATTTCTGATTTAGTGGATTTACCCATCAAACGTTTGATTCCCTTTTTTGCTGAATTACAATTATCCGAATACGACACTACAGTTTCCAAACGTTTATTAATAGAAATCAACAGCAGATTGGCTTTTTTAAGCAATGTTGGATTGAATTATCTAACCTTGAATAGAAATTCAGCAACTCTTTCGGGAGGAGAATCACAACGAATCAACTTGGCAACTTCATTAGGAAGTAGCTTGGTGGGTTCGATGTATATCTTGGACGAACCAAGTATCGGTTTGCATCCCAAAGACACTGAATTATTGATTGAAGTACTAAAAAACCTTCGCGATTTAGGCAATACTGTTATTGTGGTCGAACACGATGAAGACATCATGAAACAAGCCGATATGATTATCGATATTGGTCCTGAAGCCGGAACACATGGGGGCGAATTAGTCGCGCAAGGTACGTTTGACGAAATTCTACAAGCGGATTCACTAACCGCAAAATACTTGAATGGCTCTTTAGAAATAAAAGTACCAAGGACCCGCAGAAAATGGAATACCTATATTGATATTTTAGGAGCACGTGAAAACAATTTACAAAACCTAGACGTTCGATTTCCATTGGAATGTTTAACGGTCATTACAGGGGTTTCAGGTAGTGGTAAAAGTACTTTGGTAAAGAAAATACTTTTTCCTGCTATTCAAAAGAAATTGGAAGGTGTGAGTGAAAAAGCAGGACAATATTCCGACATGCAGGGGCATTACCACCGCATTCATCATATTGAATATGTGGATCAAAATCCAATCGGACGAAGTTCGCGTTCCAACCCAGTGACGTATATCAAAGCTTATGACGATATTCGTGATTTGTTTGCCAAATCGAAACTGTCTAAAATTCGAGGCTACTTACCAAAACACTTTTCATTTAATGTCGATGGCGGTCGTTGTGAAACCTGCAAAGGTGACGGTTCCATCAATGTAGAAATGGTGTTTATGGCCGACGTAGAATTGCCTTGCGAAACCTGTGGCGGCAAACGTTTCAAGAAAGAAATATTGGAAGTAACGGTAGAGGGCAAAAATATTGACGATATTCTAACCATGACCATAGACGATGCTATTTCGTTTTTCAGCGAACACAACCAGACTAAAATCATGCAGAAATTACAACCCTTGCAAGATGTTGGTTTAGGATATGTGCAATTAGGTCAATCGTCTTCTACCCTTTCAGGTGGTGAAGCACAACGTATCAAACTCGCGTCGTTTTTGGTAAAAGGCAACACCAAAGACAAAGCTTTGTTTGTGTTTGATGAACCTACTACAGGATTGCATTTTCACGATATCAAAAAACTCTTGGCTTCTTTTGATGCCTTGATTGACAAAGGCCACTCGATATTGGTGGTAGAACACAACCTCGACTTAATTAAATGTGCTGATTGGATTATTGACCTCGGACCCGAAGGTGGCGAAAACGGAGGTCAACTCTTAGCCGAAGGCACTCCAGAAGAGGTAGCTAAAAATAAGAAATCGATTACTGGGAAGTATTTGAAGGAGAAGTTGTAAAATCAAGTAAAAAAAATTCGCAAAGTCATTTTTTTTGAAAACTTTATTCGGAGTGCACCGTGTTGAAATTATCTTGTTTTTGGAGGTTCTTCTATTATAATATTATTAATAGTTGTCGTCTTTTCTGCATCCAATTTAACTAATCCATTGATAATCGTATCGCCATTTCTAACTTTGATATTGATGGAATGATGAGATGTATCACTAATAATTTGGTTTTCTGCAATATTAAATTTTATAATTCCACTTCCTTCACCGCTTGCACTAATCAGTAAGTTTTCATTATTCAATACTATCTTTTCTGTGATTGTAAATAGAGCTATATTATTTTTTACGCTATTCAAGGTGATTTTTTTTGTGATTAAAGTTTTTATCTGATCATTATTAAAAGGCACTGTCAATGGTGCTTTATTTTCAAAACTTTCTCCAATTTTTAAAAGTTTTTTTGGAAAATCGATGTCGGGTTTTAAATCATTGAAAGCATATTTCAAGGCTGTTCTTGTTTTTTGATTGATCTCATTATTGTATATCGTATCAATTTTAAATTTATTGTCAACTGAAAGCTGCCCAACTAGTACCGAATTTGATATTGGATTTAAAGATTCTTTTCCTTCGCCAGAAACCGATAAGTTTCCAATTCGCATAGACGCAGGCATTACTCCCTCTTTATTTAATTTTTCAGTCGTTGTAGTTCTTGTAACGCTAGTTTTACTTTCGCTTTTAGTTACTTTTTTATCGATAGTAGTTTCAGTAATGGATGAAATATTCATTTGAAGAGTATACTCTTTTTCAGGATGAATTTTACTTTCAAAACTATACCCCTCTTGACAATAGGTGTAGGAGGAAAACAAAATAAAAATAAGCAAGCAATATTTTTTCATTTTTGGCAATTAACTTAGTTTAGTATAAAGTTAAATTTCTCACTTTGAGAAGATTTATATTTTTCAAATATACAAAACGCATTTAAGGATAATCTTAAAAAAATGTTGTATTCTAAAGTGAAATTTAGTAGCACTATTTTAGTCTAGCGGTAACTATATTAAAGAGTAATATAAACCTCATAAAATAAATAATGAAGTTAAATTACTGTACTATTTTGATTCAGTAATTCTTATTGTAGTATCAAAAATAAATTCTTCATTCTCATCCAATTTCAAATCATTATTTAAAAAATAATACCCAATTTCCTTAAAGTAGCATTTGTAGTCCTAAATGAGAAAAACACATAAAAAAGAACGCTAGAAGTACTCAGAAGACAAAAAAATACCTTCAAACGGTCTTCGGACAGCCACAAATTGTCTTCGGACAACTACAAATTGTCTTCGGACATCCACAACTTATCTTCGGACAACCAAAAACCGTCTTCGGACAACCACATACATTCTTCTGAAAACCTTTTTCTTACTTCTGAAAGGAAAATATTTATTTCTGACAAATAATTGCTTTCTACTGAAAAGCTAAAATGGTTTACTGATAAAGAATTGAAGTTTTTTTTACGTATAAGTTTACCCTAGTAGAGTTATATCTCCAAAAAAAGAAATCAAAAATAAATAACATAAAAAAGACCTTCCGCTATGGAAGGTCTTCTATGTATATTACGATAAACGATACTTTATTCTAAAATAAAAAAACAACAGAGTGATTAATGTCCTAAAAGATTTTTCTTTTGCTGCTCAAACTCTGAAGCTGTAATTACACCAGCATCAGCAAGTTCTTTTAATTTTTTTAATTCATCAGCAATACTCACCGAACTACCATGAGTATCTTTTTTTGAATTTAATTTTCTTTCTTCTATAGCTTTCTTAATTTGTTTCACTTCGTCTTTAGTAAAACCTGTAGCAGTCATTTGGGTGCCACCTGCAAAGATAGAAATGGTAGAAAAACCAATCATTGGAGTATCAATTTCTACTGAAGCGATATGATCAAAATCAAATTGTTTAGATTCTCCTTTAAATAATCCTGGAATTTTTATGGTTAATCCAGTAGGTTCTAAATAAATTTCTGTTGGAAACATTTTATTTCCTGATGAAAGACGGGATGCAGTAAATTTCATTACTATATAAGTTAAATTTTAGTATTTGCTTTAAGACATGCCAAAGGTACAAAAATCTCTAAATAATAGTATCACAATATAAAACATAGCGGAATAACTTTTTTCTTTAATATTAAAAGTGTTTTCAAATTAAAATATTTATTTTTAAGCTACAATTAAGTTGTATTATTCGTTTGACAAGGATAAATAAATACTTTTGAAATTATTAACTAATTAAAAAAATCAAATTATGAAAAAAAAAATTGCAACAATGTCTTTAATGGCATTCCTTTTAGCCGGTACTGTAAATGCTCAAGAACAAAGACCTCAAGAAAAAGATAAAAAAGAGCACCACGACCACGATAAGGATAAAAAAGAAGGACGAGAAAAAGAGCATCATAAAAAAGGAGAACACGAAGGTGATTACAAAAGAGATCACAAAGTAGAGCATAAGGGTGATCATAAAGGAGAATACAAAGATGACCACAAAAAAGAAGGAAACGAAAATGAAAAAAGATAAGTTGTCTTTTTAAAATAGCATACAAAAGAAAGTGCTTGAAAATTTCAAGCACTTTTTTTATTGTACAAAAGTAATTGCTATCTGATAATTTCTTATTTGTAATATTTTTTGCGTAACCAAAAAGCGACATTGACTAAGATAATTAAAGCAGGAACTTCTACCAACGGACCAATAACACCAGCAAAAGCTTGACCACTATTAATACCAAAAACACCAATAGAAACGGCTATCGCCAATTCAAAATTATTGCCAGAAGCGGTAAAGGAAATAGCGGCATTGTCACGATAATCGGCACCCACTTTTTTACCTACAAAAAACATGAGTAAAAACATAATGGCAAAGAAAATCATCAAAGGAATAGCTATTCTTATAACATCAAAAGGCAATTGCACAATCATCTGCCCTTTTAAACTGAACATCACTACAATAGTAAAAAGCAAAGCAATCAATGTAATGGGAGAAACAAACGGAAGAAACTTTTGGTTAAACCATACATCTCCAGAAAATTTCTTTATCAAAAATCGACTGGTTACCGCTAAAGTAAATGGTATTCCGAGGTAAATCCCAACCGTTGAAGCGATTTGTGAAATGGTAATATTCAATGCTAATCCTTTAATCCCAAATAAGGGCAACATAATTTCCAAATAAAAATAAGCATACAAACTAAAAAACAAAACTTGCAATAAACTATTAATCCCAACTAAACCTGCCGTTAATTCACGATTACCTTCCGCTAATTCGTTCCATACAATAACCATAGCAATACAGGGAGCAAGTCCAATAATAATTAATCCCGTCATGTATTCTGGATAGTCTTTAAGGAAGAAAATAGACAGCAAGAACATCAAAAAAGGACCAACAATCCACGTGATTATGAAGGACGCCAGTACTATTTTGGGTTTCTTAAACATCAGGGGGATCTTGCTAAAATCCACTTTAGTTAATGGCGGATACATCATTAATATCAAGCCAATTGCCAAAGGAACATTAGTTGTTCCAGAAGAAAATGAATTGATAAAATTAGCCGAATTTGGAATAAAATATCCTATACCAACCCCCATAAGCATGGCCAAAAAGATCCAAAGCGTTAAAAATCGATCTAAAAAATTAAGCCTTTTTTTCATTTCTTTTATTTAGTTTATTTGAGAAAATACAAAATACATTTCTGCAGCTATTTCCCTACTGCGTTCAGCATATTTTTCGTCCATTACATCAGTTCCATCATATATTTTGGGGTCATCGTATCGTATAGGTAAGCGTTGTTCTGCTCCTGCAATAAAAGGACAACCCTCATCGGCAGACGAACAGGTCATAATAGCTGCAAATTGAGAATCGGGATTAAAAGCATCATCAAAGGTTTTTGAAAAACAAATGACAGGATGTTCATTTAAAGCATATTTAATGGCATAAACAGGATTGGCAGTAGCACTTAATTGCTGAACGTCAAATCCTTGTTTTTGCAAAGTCTCTCCTACTTTGGGAAACATTGCCGTAGCCTCAGTTCCTCCCGAATAGCAAACTACATTTTTAATTCCAAAATGAAAAGCCATAGTTTGTGCCCATAGTTGCGACAAATGACTTCTGCGAGAATTGTGCGTGCAAATAAAATTCAAACGAATATCTTGATGGTCTGCTACTTTCATTTGAATATAATCAATCAAAGGTTGTAACACTTCCTTTCGTTCGTTTGAAATTGTAATTTTAGCAATGGAGGCAATTGTTTCAGATAGATTCATGGATGATTTTTGAATTAGGATACTTTTTAATTAGAATAGCAATTAACAACAACCTGAATTTGGGGTGCAACATGAAGTTTCTTTTTGCTTCCACTCGCCTATTTTAACCTTCATTTTCTCTGGCGGAATTCCACAATGGTCTTTTGCCAAACAATCGGTGATTTTTGATTGCAGTCGAAAGTTAGTGCCATCAAAATCAAGACTGAATTTACCAATAGTATCTTTCATTTGATATTCCACTTCAATCTCTAAATCTGGAATTTGCAAGGTAGCTTCCGACAATTCAATAATATGAAGTAATTTTTCAGGATGCAATCGATGATCATAATCATTTGCTTCCCAAAGTTGAAAATTAACTACTTCTTCAGTTCGCACAACACCACCGCAATCAATAAAATGTTTGGTTATTTTGCCAATTTCAGTCACGTGAAAATGATTGGGAACTAGGTCACCATTCGGCAATTGAAACGCAATGGTAGTAAGCTTTTGCAATTCGTTCTTAATTTCTGATAATTTCATTATTTAGAATATTTTAGATTGTTTAACGTACATCAACAACATTTATCTTTTAATTGTTTGGTAATAGAACTGAAATGACGTTCAATTTTATGAATGATTTCTGGATTAATACAATAACAAATAGCCGTACCATCAATATTTCCTTTGATGATATTCGCGTTTTTCAACTCTTTCAAATGTTGTGAAACTGTCGGTTGCGCCAATGGTAATTCGTTTACAATATCCCCACAAATACAACTATCAACAGACAATAAATAATCTACAATAGCCACTCTAGCAGGATGTGACAAAGCTTTAAATAAAGTTGCAATTTCATTGTGTTCTACTGAAAATGATTCTGATTTTGATGCTCCCATACGGTTTTACTTATTTTTATATTGCAATATTACAATAAAAGAATAATACAAAGCAACTAGTAGAACAAAAATCGTCTTTATACCCATTTCGAAAATTCCCAATTCCTAATTCTTAATTCCTAAATATTTTCACTACTTTTGAAATCTTAAAAAAACAAAGAAAAATGGCAACAATTACATTAGGCGGAAACCCAATAAACACGAGTGGTTCGTTACCAGTAGTGGGCTCAAAAGCACCTGATTTTAATTTAGTAAAAAATGATTTATCAACAACAACACTAGCAGATTTTGCAGGTAGTAAGTTGGTTTTAAATATATTTCCAAGTATCGATACAGGAACTTGTGCTACATCGGTAAGAACTTTTAATACCAAAGCGAGCACTTTAGAAAACACTAAAGTACTATGCATTTCTAGAGATTTGCCCTTTGCTCAAAAACGTTTTTGTGGTGCGGAAGGTTTAGAGAATGTAATCAACCTTTCCGATTTTAAAGACGGAAGCTTTGGAAAAAACTATGGTTTAACAATCGTTGATGGTCCACTGGAAGGCTTACATTCAAGAGTGGTACTTATTGTGGATGAAAATGGTATTGTTAAATATGCTGAACAAGTTTCAGAAATTGCAAACGAACCTAATTACGATGCTGCCTTAGGCGCTTTATAATAGAATTGTATGGAATTTGAAAGAGATAAATCTTTTTTAGCAGGACGATTCAAAAGTATGGGATTTGCCTTGAAAGGCGCCTTCAAACTGATTACCACCGAACACAGCGTTATGGTTCAAAGTTCCATTGGTGTGTTAATGATTATTGCAGGTTTCTATTTTCATATTTCACATGAAGAATGGTTAATACAAACCTTAGCTATAGGTTTAGTTTTAGGAATAGAAGGTTTGAATACAGCAGTTGAAAAAGTAGCTGATTTTATTCACCCAGAATACCACGAACGAATTGGATTTATTAAAGACATTGCCGCTGGTTCTGTTTTTTTTGCTGCAATGACGGCAATTGCAATTGGTTGTATTATTTACATCCCAAAAATTTAATCTATATTAGAGTCGGAAAATTCAGTAAATAATGGCTAAAACAGTAAAAAAAGAAAATACAAAAGCAACAGAGTTGGGAGAAAAGCTTCCATGGAAAATGAAAAGACAATACAAAGTGATTTTTGGTTGCCTTTTGGTCCTGCTATCTGTTGGTTTATTAGTAGCTTTTATTTCATTTTTCATGTACGGTCAGCAAGATCAAAGTATCGTAACTGATTTAACCAATCGAAATGAAACAGCCAGCAATTGGTTGGGTAAGTTAGGGGCTTATCTATCTGATTTATTTATTTACAAAGGATTCGGTGCCGCATCCTTCCTATTTGTCAAGCTATTCTTTTTAACAGGTGCTTTTATGGTGCTTGATTTACCTTTAAAAAAATTAAAAACCACTTGGTTTTGGGACCTATTTGCCATAATCATCCTTTCCATCTTATTAGGTTTCTTTGCAAATTCTATTCCTGAACTAGGTGGAACCATTGGTTATGAAATGAATTTATTCTTCCAAGATTATATAGGAAAAACGGGGACTTTACTAGTCTTAATCTTTGGAGTACTCATATATTTGATATTCAAAATCAAATTATCTCCAGATACCATCAAAACATTCTTTGAAAGAAAACACCACGAAATAAACGAAGATTTAGCAGACATGAAAACTACAACTTCAGACGTGGATACTGCTGCTTATAACCTCGAAGAATATGCAATTGAAGATCTTCAGGATGATTTAGAAGACAGCATTGAAGAACCTTATATAAAACCTAGTTCTCAATTTGAAGTAAATAAAGAAGCTTTAAAACCAACCATTTCCAGTTATTCTGAAATTGAATTAGAGCCCACTTTAAAAAATGAACCAGCTACTTCTCCAAAACTGCAAATAACAGAACCTGAAATAATCAAAACGAACGATGAGGCTTTTGTAATTGAAAAATCACAAGATGAAGACATTGTAGAAGAGAATTTGGCAGCAAGACTAGTAGCAGATTTTGGTTTATTTGATCCAACTTTAGAATTATCAAATTATAAATTCCCAACTATCGACTTGTTAAAAGAATACAGTTCAGTGGGAATTACAATCAATCAAGAAGAATTAGAAGAAAATAAAAACAAAATTGTAGAAACGCTTCGCAACTACAAAATTGATATCGCACAAATTAAAGCTACCGTAGGTCCATCAGTGACTTTATACGAAATTGTGCCCGAAGCTGGAATTAGAATTTCAAAAATAAAAAGTTTAGAAGACGATATTGCATTATCGCTGTCCGCTTTAGGAATCCGTATCATTGCTCCTATCCCAGGAAAAGGAACGATTGGAATTGAAGTTCCAAATAAGAATCCTACTATGGTTCCCATGAAAACAGTCATCGCATCGGCTAAATTTCAGGAAGCCGAAATGGAACTTCCAATTGCTTTAGGTAAAACTATTGCTAACGAAACCTTTGTATTTGATTTAGCTAAAATGCCTCACCTATTGATGGCTGGAGCAACAGGACAGGGAAAATCAGTAGGTTTAAATGCGGTACTAACTTCTCTTTTATACAAAAAACATCCCGCCGAAGTAAAATTTGTTTTGGTAGATCCTAAGAAAGTTGAATTAACGCTTTTCAATAAAATAGAAAGACATTATTTAGCCAAACTTCCCGATTCTGAAGACGCAATCATAACAGACAATAGCAAAGTAATTAATACGTTAAATTCGCTTTGTATCGAAATGGACAACCGATATTCATTGTTAAAGGATGCGATGGTTCGTAACATAAAAGAATACAATGAGAAATTCAAAGCACGTAAATTAAATCCGGAACACGGACACCAATTCTTACCTTACATAGTATTGGTAGTGGATGAATTCGCCGATTTAATCATGACAGCTGGTAAAGAAGTAGAAATCCCAATAGCCCGTTTGGCTCAATTAGCTCGTGCCATCGGAATTCACTTAATCATTGCCACACAAAGACCCTCAGTAAATGTTATTACAGGTATGATTAAAGCCAACTTTCCTGCTCGAATAGCTTTTAGAGTAACTTCTAAAATTGATTCAAGAACAATCTTAGATTCAGGTGGAGCTGACCAACTAATAGGACGTGGTGATTTATTGTTTTCTAATGGAAATGACTTAGTTCGCGTACAATGCGCTTTTGTTGATACTCCAGAAGTTGAAAAAATTGTTGATTATATTGGTGCACAAAAAGCATATCCTACTGCTTTTATGCTTCCTGAATATGTTGGAGAAGACGGTGGCAATGTGAAATTAGACATCGATATTTCTGAAAGAGATGTGATGTTTAGGGAAGCGGCAGAAATAATAGTAACTGCCCAACAGGGTTCGGCATCATTATTGCAAAGAAAATTGAAATTGGGTTACAATCGTGCTGGAAGATTGATTGATCAATTAGAAGCGGCTGGAATTGTGGGTCCTTTTGAAGGTAGTAAAGCCAGAAATGTAAACATTCCTGACTTAAGCTCTTTGGAACAATTTTTAAATAATGAACAAAATAATTAGTAAAATGAATAAATTTCTCTCAATTGCTTTACTAGCATGCATTAGTTTAACCACTAGCGCGCAAGACAAAAAAGCAAAAACCCTTTTAGACGAAGTAACCACAAAAATTAAAAGTTATAATAATATCATAATTGACTTTAAATACACATTAAATAATTCCAAAGAAAATATTAATCAAGACAGCAAAGGAAACGTAACACTCCAAGGAAATAAATACGTCTTGAATTTTATGGGGGTTACTAAAATATTTGATGGCAAAAAAACATATTCCATAGTGCCTGAAGATGAAGAAGTAACCATTTCAAACTTGAATGACAATGATGAAAAGGCCATTACGCCTTCTAAAATGTTAACTTTTTTTAATACAGGTTATAAATTCACTTGGGACATTCTTCAAGATGTTAAAGGACGTAAAATTCAGTACATAAAATTAAGCCCAAATAGCACAAAAGATCAACGTAAAGAAATACTTTTAGGAATAGATATTCAAACTAAAACAATATATAACCTAATAGAGATTGGTAAAAACGGAACAAAAACTACTTTGACTGTTAATTCTTTTAAAACCAATCAACCTTTATCAAATAATCAATTTACATTTGTAGCCAGTAAATATCCAAAATACTACATCAATAAATTAGATTAATCTTTGTGAAAATATTAGATAAGTATTTATTAAAAACATTCTTGATTACATTTACAACTGTATTTGTAATCTTGTTTTTTATATTTATACTTCAAACGGTTTGGTTATTTATTTCAGAACTAGCTGGTAAAGATTTAGATTTTATCTTAGTAGTAAAGTTTCTTTTATTTTCAATGCCTAGGATAATACCACTTGTATTACCTCTTTCAATTTTATTAGCTTCCATAATGACTTTTGGAAGCCTTGCTGAAAACTATGAATTTGCAGCAATGAAATCTTCTGGAATTTCTTTTCAAAGCACCCTCAGAAGTATAACCATTTTTATTTTACTATTGAGTATCGTTTCTTTCTTTTTTGCCAATAATGTAATTCCTTATGCTGAATATAAATTTATTAACTTTAGGAGAAATATAGCACAAGTAAAACCAGCTATGGCAATTGCAGAAGGTCAATTTAGCAAAGTTGGAAATTATACGATAAAAGTAGAAAAAAAATCGGGCGAAAAAGGGAATTTCTTAAGAGGAGTTACGATCCATAGAAAATTAGATAACGGAGAAGGTAGTACCACTGTTATCAAAGCAGAAAAAGGAGTGTTGGTAAGTAGTGAGTCCTCCAATATCTTAAAATTAGTACTTTATAATGGGAATTATTACGAAGATATTATTCCCAAAGCATACAACCAAAGAAACAAAATTCCTTTTGCCAAAGGAACGTTCAAGAAAGATGTCATCAACATAGATTTGTCAAAAATAAATCAAACAAGTATGGAAAGCGTAAATCTTTCCAATACGACAACAATGCTCAACATCAATGAATTGCGATTTACGCTCGATTCTCTAAATAAGAATTACAAGAAAGAATTACATTCTAACATAGAAAATTTATACTTACGTACTGGTGTTGGAAATGCGTACTACACACCACCCTATGCTGCTTTACATTTAAAAAAAATCATCGGAAATGATTTTTTAAGCTACCTTACTGATATTCAAAAAAGAGAAGCTATTCGAATTGCCATTAATAATATTGAAAATACTGGCTTTTCTATTGATAGTTCTGTTATTGAAATGGAAGCTAAAGATAAAAATATTAACAGTCATTGGATTGCAATCTATGACAAGTTTATGATTCCATTTTCTTGTGTCCTAATGTTTTTTATTGGAGCACCCCTTGGAGCCATTATTCGAAAAGGAGGCTTAGGGTTACCGATTGTTTTTGCTGTTTCTATTTTTATAACCTTTCACTTCATTAACACTTTTGGACAAAGAGTAGCACAAGAAAACGGAATGCCTGCTTTTATGGGAGTATGGTTGTCGTCAATGATTCTTACTCCATTAGCCATACTGCTCACCTATAGAGCCATAAATGATATTGGAGGAATGATTACTTTCGATAGAGTAATAGTCCCATTTCAAAAATTTGTGGAGTACACTAAATTGAATACTATTTTTTCTAAAGAAGAAAGCAATGCAAATAAGCAACAATTTTCAGATGAAAAACTGACAAAAGAACTACTGGAAAGTATTAAGATAGATACTAATAAGTATTCAAAAATGACAAATATAACTTTGGGATTATATGCCACCTCATTACTTTGTTTAACAGCATACTTAAAATACAATACTCTCATTTTAAATATATTAA
This sequence comes from uncultured Bacteroidota bacterium, assembly GCA_903913315.1. GTDB lineage: Bacteria > Bacteroidota > Bacteroidia > Flavobacteriales > Flavobacteriaceae > Flavobacterium. The sequence continues at coordinate 31,657 of CAIWKX010000121.1, forward strand.
CCATTATAATCGTTGTTATATTTTTATATTTTGCATTCAAATCACAACAATGCGTCGAGAATATCGAAACTAAAACAAATACAATTATTGAGCCTGGAACTACTATTGCACTTTTAGTGGCATTCCCATTTTATTTCATAATATACTATTTAAATAAAATGGCTATTAAAAAAATTACTGCACCAGATAACAAACACTAACACACATAACAAAAGATACAATGTCAAACAACATTCAACTCAATTCTATTGAAGAAGCTATTGAAGACATCCGCCAAGGTAAAATAATTATTGTAGTAGATGATGAAGATCGTGAAAACGAAGGCGATTTTCTGGCTGCTGCCGAAAAAGTAACACCTGAAATGATTAATTTCATGGCAACCCATGGAAGAGGACTAATATGTGTGCCTCTTACAGAAAGTCGTTGTAAAGAATTGGAATTAAATACTATGGTCAATAATAATACAGATATTATGCAAACTGCATTTACTGTATCTGTAGATTTACGTGGAAATGGGGTGACAACCGGAATATCTGCCTCAGATCGAGCAAAAACAGTACAAGCTTTGGTTGATGCTAATACGAAACCTCACGATTTAGGTCGTCCTGGTCATATTTTCCCTTTAATTGCTAAGCAAGGTGGCGTTTTAAGAAGAACTGGACATACAGAAGCTGCCATTGATTTTGCAAGGCTAGCCGGTTTTAAATCAGCAGGCGTTATAGTTGAAATTATGAATGATGACGGAACTATGGCCCGATTACCACAATTGGTAAAAGTGGCTAAAAAGTTTGATTTAAAATTAGTTTCTATAGAAGCTTTAGTGGCTTATAGAATGCAACATGATAGTTTGATTGTGAAAAAAGAAGACTTTGAAATTCAAACCCGTTTTGGTGATTTTAGATTACGAGCTTACCTTCAAACAACCAATAAACAAGTTCATATTGCCTTAACAAAAGGAAGTTGGAGCAATGGTGAAGCAATTCTTACACGCATCAATTCTACACAAATCAATAATGACATTCTAGAAACATTAACAAACAACGCCGACAAGAAATTAGATGATATGTTCAAGTTAATCAATGAAGAAGGTAAAGGGGCTGTACTTTTTATCAATCAAGAAGTCCAATCTTTGGATCTGTTAAACCGATTGAAAGAACTGAAAATTTTACAAGAACAAGGAATACTAAATGCACCACAAATAAAAATGGATGCCAAAGACTTTGGAATTGGAGCACAAATATTACACGATATTGATATTTCTAAAATAAAACTAATTACAAACACTCACCAAACAAAACGGGTAGGGATGATTGGTTACGGATTAGAAATTACCGATTATGTGACCTATTAAGAGTCTAAAATTCATTTCTCATTGTCAAAAAAACGTTTAAAACTAATAGAAAACACTTTTTGGTACTTCTTTTTTTTAAACTAAATTTGCACAACAACAATGTAAAGACAAGTCCATGATTTGTCTCTACACAACAACACAACACAATGATTCACTTTTTCGGAAACGAAACTAACACTGTATTTGCTGTTCAATCGCAAAGCGAGTTATCGACAGCAACCATCTCAAAATTAAATTGGCTTTTTGGTAATGCTCATAAAATAGATAAATCCGTTCTTACGGATTTTTTTGTTGGTCCTCGTGCCGCTATGATTACACCTTGGAGTACTAACGCTGTTGAAATTACCCAAAATATGGGGATCGATGGAATAATTAGAATCGAAGAATTTGAAAAAGTGACAATTGATTTCTCTGATTTCGATCCGATGTTATCCCAAAAATATGCAGAATTACATCAAGATATTTTCACCATAAACATCCTACCCGAAGCTATTCTTGACATTGAAAACATAGCAATTTATAACAAACAAGAAGGCTTGGCATTGAGCCAAGACGAAGTAGAGTACTTAGAAAACTTATCTGTAAAACTAAACAGAAAACTAACCGACTCAGAAGTATTTGGGTTCTCCCAAGTGAATTCAGAACACTGTCGTCATAAAATTTTCAATGGTACATTTGTGATTGACGGAGAAGAAAAACCTTCTTCCTTATTCAAACTAATTAAGAAAACAGCAGCCGAAAATCCAAATGATATTGTATCTGCCTACAAAGATAATGTAGCGTTTATTAAAGGTCCTACAGTGGAACAATTCGCTCCCAATAGCGCCGACAAACCTGATTTCTATTCTAAAAAAGAATTTGAGGCTGTTATTTCATTAAAAGCAGAAACACATAATTTCCCAACGACCGTAGAACCTTTTAATGGTGCAGCCACTGGTTCAGGTGGTGAAATACGAGATAGATTAGCAGGAGGACAAGGTTCGTTACCATTAGCTGGTACTGCCGTTTACATGACAGCCTACTCTCGTCTGGAAAAAAATCACTCTTGGGAAAAAGGCATGACGGAAAGAAAATGGTTGTACCAAACACCAATGGATATTTTAATCAAAGCATCAAATGGTGCTTCTGACTTTGGAAATAAATTTGGTCAACCTCTAATTACGGGTTCTATTTTAACTTTTGAACATGACGAATCTTCTAGAACCTCAGGGTCAACTTCGAAAAATTCAGGGTACGATAATAGAAAATTAGGATACGATAAAGTAATTATGCAAGCAGGCGGCATTGGTTACGGAAAAGCTTCTCAAGCCCAAAAGCAAGAACCGCAAACTGGAGACAAAATTGTAATTCTAGGGGGTGAAAATTATAGAATTGGAATGGGTGGCGCTGCTGTTTCATCAGCAGACACAGGTGCGTTAGGCTCTGGAATTGAATTGAACGCTATACAACGTTCGAATCCTGAAATGCAAAAACGTGCTGCTAATGCCATCCGTGGATTGGTAGAAAGCAATGAAAACCCAATAGTATCCATCCACGATCACGGCGCTGGCGGCCATCTAAATTGTCTTTCAGAACTTGTAGAAGCAACGGGTGGATTAATCGATTTAGACAAATTACCTGTGGGAGATCCAACACTTTCTGCTAAAGAAATTATAGGTAACGAAAGCCAAGAACGCATGGGATTGGTAATTGGTCAAAAAGATATAGATACCTTACAAAGAATTGCCGACAGAGAACGTTCGCCAATGTATCAGGTGGGTGAAGTTACCGGTGACCATCGTTTTACCTTTAAAAGCAAGACTACTGGAGCCAAACCCATGGATTTTGCTTTGGAAGATATGTTCGGAAGTTCTCCAAAAACAATAATGGCTGACAAAACCATTAATAGAAAATATGCCGAATTAGAGTACTCACAAGATAACATTCCAAACTATTTAGAAAACGTACTTCAATTAGAAGCTGTGGCTTGTAAAGATTGGTTAACCAATAAAGTGGATCGTTGTGTGGGAGGTAAAGTAGCCAAACAACAATGTGCAGGACCATTACAATTACCATTAAACAATGTTGGTGTAATGGCTTTGGATTATAAAGGGAAAGAAGGAATTGCCACTTCCATTGGACATGCTCCAATCTCAGCCTTGATTGACTCAAAAGCCGGTAGTAGAAATGCCATTGGTGAAGCTTTATCCAATATCGTTTTTGCGCCTTTAAAAGACAATTTGAAAAGTGTTTCACTTTCTGCCAATTGGATGTGGGCGTGTAAAAATGAAGGGGAAGATGCTCGTTTGTACGAAGCGGTTGAAGCCTGCTCTGATTTTGCTATTGAATTAGGAATCAATATTCCAACAGGAAAAGATTCGCTTTCCATGAAACAAAAATACCCTAATGACGAAGTAATTGCACCCGGAACGGTTATTATTTCGGCAGCTGGAAATTGTTCTAATATTACTAAAGTAGTGGAACCTATTTTACAACGCAGTGGAGGTTCCATTTACTATATTAATTTATCTCAAGATGATTTCAAATTGGGAGGAAGTTCATTCGCTCAAACCTTGAATAAGATTGGAACTGAGACACCAACCATTAAAGATTCAGCCTTTTTCAAAAAAGCTTTTAACACCATTCAAGATTTAATAAAAGAAAGACAAATCGTTGCTGGACATGACATTGGAAGTGGTGGATTAATTACCACACTATTAGAAATGTGTTTCGCCGATGTGAATTTAGGCGCTACAATAGCATTTGATGCCTTCAAAGAAAAAGATTTAGTAAAAATCCTATTTGCTGAAAATATCGGAATTGTGCTTCAAGCGAAAGAGGATGAAACATTTGAAAAAGCTTTTGAAGGATTGGAAATTTTCAAAATTGGTACCGTTGAAAACTCAGATATCTTAAAAGTGAATGAATTCACGTTCCAAATTTCAAGTGTAAGAGATACTTGGTTTAAAACCTCTTTCCTACTCGACCAAAAACAAAACAAAAACAACAAAGCAAAAGAACGATTTGATAACTACAAAAATCAAAAGTTAAATTATACTTTTCCAAACCATTTTACAGGATTACAACCTATAATCGATGCGTCAAAACCTCGTCCGAAAGCCGCCATTATTCGTGAAAAAGGAAGTAATTCCGAGCGTGAAATGGCCAATGCAATGTACGTAGCCGGATTCGATGTCAAAGACGTACACATGACCGATTTAATCTCAGGTAGGGAAACACTTGAAGACATCCAATTTATTGGTGCTGTTGGCGGATTCTCTAATTCGGATGTTTTAGGCTCGGCTAAAGGTTGGGCAGGTGCTTTCTTATACAATGAAAAAGCAAAAAAGGCCCTTCGAAATTTCTATAAAAGAGGAGATACACTTTCAGTTGGAATTTGCAATGGCTGTCAATTATTTATGGAATTGGAATTAATCAATCCAGAACATGAAATTCATGGCAAAATGCATCATAATGATTCACACAAACATGAAAGCATCTTTACATCAGTAAAAGTGAAAGAAAATAATTCAGTGATGTTATCGACTTTGGCAGGAACAACACTAGGAGTTTGGGTTTCTCATGGGGAAGGAAAATTCAAATTACCTTATGAAGAAAATCAATACAATATCGTAGCAAAATATGCTTACGAAGGTTATCCAGCCAATCCAAATGGTTCCGATTACAATACCGCTATGATGTGCGATGCTACTGGAAGACACTTGGTAATGATGCCACATATTGAACGTTCAACATACCCATGGAATTGGGCCTATTATCCTACCGATAAAAAAGATGAAGTTTCACCATGGATAGAAGCGTTTGTCAATGCTCGATTGTGGATTGAAAAGCAATAATGTAAAATAAAAAAACGTTTGAAATATCAAACGTTTTTTTTATATCTAAAATAGGAAAACGACTTATAATTTGCGTTGTCTTATATGAAATTCTATTTATTAATTGCTCGAAACAATAGCTGTTAATTCGGAAAGATGTTCATTAGTCAATGGTTTAATAATAAAATCTTTAATTAGTATGTTTTGTTTTGATTTTTCAATATCAGCAGGATTAATAGAAGAACTTAACACATAAATTTCAAAACTAAAATTAAGCGCATATCTGATTTTATTAAATTCGCTTAAAAACCCCCAACCATCTAAAACAGGCATATTAAGATCCAAAAATATAACCACTAAATCTTTTTTACTTAAAGTATTGTTCAGAGTAATAATTTCTCTTATAGCTTCAGCTCCGTTATACAATTGCACTATAGAAGCACCTAATTCAGCCTTTAATAATAATCTTTTATTATAAAAATTTACTGCATCGTCGTCATCTACTAGTAGGATGGTATTGATTTTTTTAAGCATGTTAATTATTTAGGGGATTAATAACTTTTTCAAATTTAATCATTTTGATTGAAATATTGAAATATTGAAATAATAATTCAAAAAAAAACAAAAACATTTAGATAAAATACAAAATAAAGACAAAAAACAAAAGTTAAAAATAACTTATAAAATACGGATAAACTGACCAATCCGCCAAAATTTGAAGTTGAAGAAGTGTCTCCCCTTTTCTAAATTAAATTGTTCAGTCTCAAAAACAAACCTCTTCATTTTATTAAACACTTTACGCTTGCTAAAAAAATCATATAGTATTTAGTACATCCAAACTATAGCAAAAAAAAGACTAAAGGAATCACATTAGCCTTTTTTATCGAGTGAATACAATTCATTAGATTCCTGCCACTGCCTTAATCTCATCGATAATTCGCAGCGCTAAGGTGTCAGCAGCGACTTGTGTTGGGGCCTCTGTATAAATTCTAATAATTGGTTCCGTATTTGATTTTCTTAAATGCACCCACTCTGTTGCAAAATCAATCTTCACACCATCAATAGTAGTAATATCCTCGTTCTTATACCTTTCTGTCATGGCCATCAAAATCGCATCGACGTCAATCTGTGGTGTTAACTCAATTTTGTTTTTACTCATATAATACTGTGGATAACTAGCTCTTAATTCAGCTACCGTCATTTCCAAATTGGCCAAATGAGTCAAAAACAAAGCTACTCCTACCAAACTATCACGCCCATAATGTGATGCTGGATAAATGATACCTCCATTACCTTCTCCACCAATAATAGCATTCGTCGACTTCATCACAGCAACCACATTCACTTCTCCCACTGCACTAGCTTCATAAGTCCCATTGTGTTTGTTGGTAATATCACGCAACGCTCGTGATGAACTCATATTAGAAACGGTATTTCCCGGTGTTTTCCCCAAGACATAATCCGCACAGGCTACCAAAGTATATTCTTCACCAAACATTTCGCCATCATTAGATATAAAAGCCAATCGATCGACATCAGGATCAACTACAATTCCAAAATCAGCTTGTTCTTCTACTACCAATTTACAAATATCTCCCAAATGTTCTTTCAAAGGCTCTGGATTATGGGGAAAATGACCATTAGGCTCGCAGTATAATTTTACACACTCTACTCCCATTTGTTCCAGTAATTTAGGAATGATAATCCCTCCTGAAGAATTTACACCGTCTACCACTACTTTAAACTTTCTTTTTGCAACGGCTTCAGCATCCACTAATGGCAAATTCAATACTTCATCAATATGAATATCCATATAAGCATCATTCACCGTTAATTCTCCCAAAGAATCGACATCCGAAAAATCAAAGGCTTCCGATTCTGCAATTTCTAAAATCAATTCGCCTTCTTTACCACTTAAAAATTCGCCTTTAGCATTCAATAACTTCAAGGCATTCCACTCTTTTGGATTGTGGGAAGCGGTAAGAATAATTCCACCATCGGCTTGTTCCAAAGGTACCGCAATTTCTACAGTAGGCGTAGTAGATAGCCCTAAATCTATTACATTGATTCCTAATCCAAGTAACGTATTCATCACTAAATTATGAATCATCGGACCCGAAATGCGGGCATCACGACCGATAACAACAGTTAATTTATCTTTAGATGTATTTTGTTTTAAAAAGGTACCGTAAGCCGAAGCAAATTTGACGGCATCAACCGGTGTAAGGTTATCCCCTACTTTTCCGCCAATAGTACCACGAATTCCAGAAATTGATTTTATTAAGGTCATATTTATTTGGGTATTAGGTCTTAGTTTTTTGGGTATTAGGATTTAGTGAAGACAAAGATAACAACTTGAAACCAATAAAAAAATTTGAATAAAATTTATATATTTACATCGTTTCAAATTCTTAAGTCCCAAGACCTAATACCCAATACCTTTAATGAACTTCCTTGCGCACATCTATCTCTCCGGTGATAACGATTTACTAAAAATAGGTAACTTCATGGCCGATAGTGTTCGTGGGCATCATTATTTGGATTATCCCGATGACTTGCGAAAAGGGATTTTATTGCACCGCTATATAGACACATTTACCGATGCGCATCCTATTTATAGAAAAAGTAAACACCGATTGCATGCAAAATACGGACACTATTCGGGAGTGATTATGGATATTGTGTACGACCATTACCTGGCAAAAAATTGGGCAACCTATTCGAAGGTTCTTTTAGAGGACTATGCTGCTACCTTCTATCAGCTATTACAACACAATCATGCTATTCTTACCGAAAAAACACAAAAGATGATTCCCTATATGATAGGTAGAAACTGGTTGGTGAGTTATGCTAGCTTAGAAGGACTCGAAATGATCTTATTTCAAATGGATTATAAAACCAAACATAGAGTCAATATGCAAGAAGCGATAGTAGAGGTCAAACAATTTTATAAGGAATTTGAAGAGGAATTTACTTTGTACTTTGAAGAACTACAAAAACATTGTGAAGAAAAATTAATGGAATTATGAAAAAACTAGGGTTCCTAATTGTATTCATTTCCACTGTAACTTACAGCCAAACAAAAGGAGTCATATCCAATAACGCAATGGTCGTATCGGCACGAGAAGAAGCCTCACAAATAGGAAGTGATATCTTAAAAAAAGGAGGTAATGCCTTTGATGCCATGATCGCAACTGAATTGGCCTTAGCCGTTTCCTATCCTTATGCTGGAAATATAGCTGGCGGCGGGTTTATGGTCTATCGATTGCATGATGGAACAACAGGATCCTTAGATTATAGAGAAAAAGCCCCCCTAAAAGCTACAAAAGACATGTTCTTATACCCCAATGGAAAGGTAATTCCCAATTTATCCGTCAATGGTGCTTTGGCTGTGGGTGTTCCAGGTACCATTGCTGGAATCTATGCCGTACACGAAAAATTCGGCACACTATCCATGGAGGAAATTATGAAACCCATCATTGCTTTGGCAAATAAAGGCGTTGTAGTTACTGAAAAACAATTGCGTCAAATTACTAAAAATCAAGAAGACATAATTAAAGTGAGTGGCGCCCAGACCCTATATGCTAAAAATTACAAAGTCGGAGACACCATAAAATATCCTGCTTTAGCCCAAACACTGACCCACATCATGAAAAAAGGCAAAACAGAATTTTACCAAGGGGAAACCGCCAAAAAAATAGTAGCGTTCCTTAACTCGAAAGGCGGTATTTTTACTATAGAAGATTTATCAAACTATGAAGCCAAATGGCGAACTCCCATTTCATTCAAATACAAAGATTTAAAGATCATTTCAATGGCACCACCTTCAAGCGGTGGCATTACGTTAGCCCAAATAATGACAATGATTGCTCCCTATCCTATTTCAAAATACAAACCCAATTCCGAGAAATACATGCAACTTTTGGTAGAAGCAGAACGCAGAGCCTATGCCGATAGAAACTATTTTCTTGGTGATCCTGATTTTGTGAAAATTCCCCAAAAAAAATTGCTGGATACAGATTACCTAAATAATAGAATGAAAAGTTTCAATTGGGAGAAAGCGACTAAATCATCGGAAGTAAGCCCCAGTGAAATTGCAATTTTCGAAAGCAATGAAACTACCCACTATTCTATTGTAGATGCCGAAGGCAATGCCGTTTCTGTGACTACAACTTTAAATGGAGCCTATGGCTCTAAATTATACGACGATGAATTGGGGTTCTTTTTTAACAATCAAATGGACGATTTTAGCGTAAAAACAGGCGTACCCAATTCCTATGGTCTGGTCGGAGCTGAAGCCAATAGTATTGCGCCTCAAAAAAGAATGTTGAGCTCAATGACACCTGCTATTGTAGAAAAAAATGGCGTGCTATATATGGTGTTAGGTTCGCCTGGAGGTTCCACCATTATTACTTCAGTATTGCAAACTATTCTGAATGTTTATGAATTCAATATGGGCATGCAGGAAGCTGTTAATGCACCGCGTTTCCATCACCAATGGTTGCCCGATGAAGTGTTGATTGAACCAAAACGTTTTTCACAAACCATCCTAGATAATCTCAAAAATAAAGGCTATATCATAAATGAAAAAACAGCGCCCGTTATTGGAAAAGTGGATGCCATTTTCGTGTTACCCAATAAAAAACTGGAAGCAGGAGCCGATTATCGAGGTGATGATAAAGCCGTCGGATTTTAATACTATACTTATGAATTTCATAACCAACTTAGAACACGATTTCCATCAAAATACCAACAGTACATTAGCCCTTCCTATGGAGAAGTACATGAAAAACAACTTCTCTTTCCTCGGCATTAAAACGGACAAACGAAGAGCCATTTTTAAATTTAATTGCGAAAAATACAAAGTGGAAATCAAGCAGAATTACCGCACCATTGCCTGGGAACTATACCAGAAAAACGAACGCGAATTCCATTATTGTGGAATTGAAATTCTGATGAAAGAAATCAACAAGAACTACGTTCTAGAAGACATACAACTCATAGAAAAACTCTTGATTACCCACTCGTGGTGGGATTCTGTAGATACAATCGCCAAATATCTGGTGGGTGGGTATTTACAGCAATTCCCTCATGAAACTTTTAAAGTCATTGAAAGTTTTTCCAACGCTGACAACAGGTGGCTCAATCGAACCGCTATTATTTTTCAGTTGAGTTACAAAGAAAAAACCAATTTCGAATTGCTGAAATTTGAATGTGAAAAACACAAAGAATCAAAAGAATTCTTTATTCAAAAAGCGATCGGTTGGGCACTACGAGAGTATAGCAAATTCAACCAAAGTGACGTATTAGAATACGTAAAGTTAACCCAACTAAAACCATTAAGCCAACGAGAAGCAATAAGAAATATAAAATAACCCTATATTTGTTTCCGTTTTAATTTATTAATAATGTCAATTCGTACCTCTATTGCTGTTCAATTGTTTTTCAGAAGAATTGCTCGTCGATTTGAATCGGTATTCTTTTTGGCTAAAACTATTTTATCCGAACGCAATTTTATTTATCTATCCAGTGTTGCTGTAGCCATCTCATGCGCTTTGGCGGTAATTATACTAAAGAGTTTTGCCCACAATGTGTTCAAATTTGCAAACTATGCTAATGGCTACCTACACCTCCCATATGCCAATAGTACCTTCCCAATCATTGGAATTCTATTAACAGTATTTGTTATTCGACGTTTTCTGGATGGCAATATTGAAAAAGGTAGTGCTAAAGTCTTATATTCCGTAGCTAAAAAAGGAGGTATCATGCCTAAAAAACAAATGTATGCCCAGATAATTACGAGTTCACTTACGGTAGGCTTGGGTGGTTCGGCTGGATTGGAAAGCCCCATTGTAGTAACAGGAGCTGCATTTGGGTCTAATTATGCCATAAAATATAAATTATCACAAAAAGACAGAATATTATTGTTGGCTTGTGGCGTAGCGGCGGGAATTAGTGCTGCGTTCAATGCTCCAATTGCAGGTGTTTTATTTGCCATTGAAGTGGTATTGACCGATGTCAGTATCTCAGCTTTTATTCCGATTATGATTTCTGCGGCTACTGGTGCTTTAGTTTCTGAAATGTTGTTGAACCAAGAGGTTTTGTTGAGTTTCAAACAAAATCTTACTTTTAATTTCCACAATACGCCCTACTATATTCTGTTAGGTATTTTAGCGGGATTGGTTTCAGTTTATCACGCCCGTAATTTTAGAAAGGTAGAGCATTTTTTCAACCGATTTAAAAACAACTCCTACAATAAAGCTTTATTTGGTGCTAGCATTTTAGCTGTAATGATTTTCTTTTTCCCTACCTTGTTTGGAGAAGGGTATGAGAGTATCAAAACCCTATCAACTAATAATCCTGAAGTGTTATTGGACAATACCTTAATTGAAAATTATGAAGGTAAACAATGGGTTTTATTGGCTTTTGTGGGAATGGTTGTTCTGCTTAAATCATTTGCTACGGGTTTGACTTTAGGGTCTGGTGGTAACGGAGGTAACTTTGCTCCTTCCCTATTTGTCGGTTCCTATTTAGGCTTCTTTGTGGCCAAATCCATAACACTTTTAGGATTATCAAATACAATTCCGATTGCCAATTTCACTATTGTAGGAATGGCAGGCATATTGAGTGGATTGTTTCACGCGCCTTTAACAGCAATCTTCTTGATTGGTGAGATTACCGGTGGTTATGACTTAATGGTCCCACTAATGATTGTGTCTTCTATTAGTTATGCGGTTTCTAAAAGGTTTGAAAACCATTCTATGGATGTCAAGGCACTTGCGGATAAAGGTGAAGTATTTACTAGTGATAAAGATAAAAATATTCTACATAGCATTGACTTTTTACCACTAGTAAATACCAACGTAAAGACCATTACGCTCGAGAAAACATTAGAACAATTGATAGACTATTTGGCTACCTCTAGTCATGTAATGATTCCCGTGTTGGATGAACGACAAAGATTGTTGGGTATTATTGACTTTGAAGTCATACGCCCAATTGTTTTTAATCCATATCGTATCAAGTTTACGGAAGTCAAAGAGATTCTGACGGAACCTAAAGAAATCATCAACCATGATGATGGTATGGAAACAATAATGGATAAGTTTGAAACTTCTAATCAAACTATCTTACCCGTTATTAAAAACGGAAAGTTCTTTGGCTTAATTGCAAAAGTCGACCTTCTGGAAGCCTATAGAGATAAATTGAAGGAGATGATTATTGAGTAAAGGCTGGAATTAAGCTCGTAATAAAACAAAAAAAAGTCTTAATAACTCAAAATATTATCTAAGATAACCAAAAAGAAAAATTTGTAATCTATTCAAAGTATCCTATCCAAGATATCGCAATCGATAATTAAATTTCAAAGCGCTTCCTTAACCATCTATTTTTTTAGCTTTGCTATTCAAGTCGTTTACACTTTTAATATTAATCCTTATGAACAGAGAAGAATTAATAAAGCATGTCATGTACATGACTGTTGAATGTGGTTCAAAAATGGAGCATCAAGTTTTTGAAGAAGAATGTGAGACCGATTTAGATCTCAATCAAAGAAAATACATTACTGCTACTTTTGAGGATTTAGTAAAAGCTTTTAATGAACAATTTTTAGATCTTAGTAAGTAGGAAGTAGTTTCTGAAGACAATGATTATGATGTGCAAATTATAGGTTTATTGTTTTATGCTTATGTCTATTGCATTGATAAAGCGATGGAAACAACATATAATCTTCGCAGGAAGATAAATGATCCCATTCATTTTAATGCAATTAGTTAGCTGAATAAACTTTTGGTTTGAATCTTACTGATACAGTTATTAAGCAAGTAGCAGACATATTAAACATTTTGCGTTGATCCTGAGGTTGTTTATTACACCCTAAAATAGGATGAGGAACTTATTTCTGCCGATACACTTCCTTATTTTTTTGAAGCTATGTTTTTGGGAGCAGTATTTTTCGGGATGGAATTTTGTTTGCGTCTAAAATTAGTGGATGAAAATTTAGAATAAACCTTGATAAGGAAATAGAAAAAGTCTAATTACTCAAGACTTTTTCTATTTCCATTAGATTGTATTACAACTTATAAATAAAACTCTCGCTTCCTTTAATCGTTACTTTCAAGGTACCTACACCATGCGTAACGTGCAATGTGGCAGCACTTCCATAAAGTTGGTCTTTAACAGCATAAACGCCATCGTGCAAATGCCAAGCCGTTACCACATCAGCAGGGAGTTTTAAATCAAAAGTACTGGTGTGGTCGGGTGAAAAATTAGTAACTACAATCAGTTTTTCATTAATAGACCAACGCACATAAGAATAGATTTTTTCATCATAGTTGGCAGTATCATGACGATTGACTGTTTGTATCTCTTGGAATTTACCCATCAAAGCATCACTAGTAATCGTAAAGTTCAATAAGCGTTTGTAAAAATCACGCAAGTCTTTTTCACTTGATGTTAATTGACCGCCATCAAACTTACCTTCGTTCATCCAACGTTGGTGATTGGGAACGCCCACATAATCAAAGATAGAAGTTCTAGAATGAGTACCAAAACCACCATTCTCATTACCCGCCTCTCCAACTTCTTGTCCAAAATAAATCATAGTAGGCGAAGTACCAATCGTGGCCGAAACCACCATTAATGGTTTTCCTTTTTCACCACTACCGGCAAACTCTGGACTCGCCAAACGCTGTTCGTCGTGATTGTCTAAAAAGTGTAGCATATGGTGCTCAATATCCGCCGTACGGCGTTGAATATCCGAAAGGCCATCAGGTGTAGTCTTGTTTTGAATCACCGCTTTTAAATGGTCGTAGGTTTCTACTTTATCATACAAATAATCCATCTTACCTAGATTGATGTAGTTTCTATATTCGTTAGGATTATACACTTCAGCCAATAAAAAAGCATCCGGATTTTTCATTTTGATAGCAGAATTCATATAGCTCCAAAATTCATAGGGCACCATTTCTGCCATATCATAGCGAAAACCATCCACCCCTTTAGCGGTCCAATACAAAGCAATGTCTCTAAATTTAGTCCATGAACTGGGAACAGACTTGTCTTTCCAAAACTCATAATGTTCCTTATATGATTTCTTGTCAAATCCCTCTGGTAATTCAGGAAAATCTTTGGAACCATCAGGACGGATTCCATAGTTTACTTTAACCGTTTCATACCAATCATTGATGTCCGGTTTTGCCATACGTGAACCATTACCCGTCCATTTAGCTGGGTTTTCATCAAAAGCGCCATCAATCATTGGATTTTTTTCACCATTCAAGGGTTTATAAGTATCCGAAGTTGGCACTTGGAAATGTTGCCCAGGTATATAGTAGAAGTTATTGTTTCTACCGTATTCTATTTGGGTATTATCATCAGCGCCAAAGTCGCGAACACCTGGAGGATTCGATAAACTCACATATTTACGAGCAATATGATTAGGAACAATATCAATGATAACTTTAAGTCCGTTTTTGTGCGTACGAGCAATCAAAGCTTCAAACTCTTCCAAGCGTTTGGCAGGATCAATAGCCAAATCCGGATTGACATTATAGTAATCTTTCACCGCATAAGGAGAACCAGCACGCCCTTTTACGACTTCAGGATCATCATTGGAGATGCCGTATTTAGTATAATCTCTAACCAAAGCATGGTGAGGAACTCCCGTATACCAAATATAATTCACCCCTAGTTTTTTGATTTCTTGAAGAGCTTTGTCAGTAAAATCGTTGAACTTCCCTACCCCATTCTCTTCAATGGTGCCCCACGACTTATTGGTGGTATTTTTATTTCCAAATAATCGAGTAAAAACTTGATAAACTACTTTCTTCTTTTCCACAACGGTCACTTTTTTTGTATTGGCATTAGACTTTGTTTTTTTGATTTGTGCATTAGCAGACAGCGAAAGCCCAATTAGGGCAAGCAATAGAACCTTTTTCATGAGGATGTTGTTTTAAACATGATGCAACAAATATAAATATTTGAAACGCATTTCTATCATGGAATAAAAAAATCTTAATTACGATTTGAGTTGGGGGTATTTTCATAAATTTGCGATGAGAATTCAAGTACTAAAATAACTAGCTTTATACCGAAGTAAAAACAAATTTTAGCTTTATAAATACAGCATCCGCTCTTGCATTTGAGCCCAAACTATGAATAACGATTTTTTAAAATACCAAGCTCAAACCTCTCCCTATCCTTTAGGAATGGAGGTGTCGCATGCTATAGGGTCGTACATATACGATACCAACAACAAATCCTACCTAGACTTTGTAGCAGGGGTTTCAGCCTGTTCACTGGGACACCAACACCCAAGAGTAAAACAAGCCATCAAAGACCAATTGGACAAATATTCCCACGTAATGGTATATGGCGAATATTCACAAAGTCCTGCCGTACAGTACTGCAAATTATTGGTCGAACACTTACCACCCACGTTAAATAAAGTCTATTTAGTGAACTCTGGGACAGAAGCTTGTGAAGGCGCCCTAAAGTTAGTACGAAGAGTCACTGGAAGAAGCCAATTAATCTCATGTCACAATGCCTACCATGGCAATACGATGGGCTCGATGAGTGTGATGGGATTTGAAGAACGCAAGCAAATCTTTCGCCCCTTAATTCCAGATGTCGATTTTATCACCTTCAACAACGAAGAAGACATTCAAAAAATCACAACCAAAACAGCAGGAATAATCGTGGAAAGCATTCAAGGTGGGGCCGGATTTATCCAACCCGAAAATGACTTCTTGGCCAAAGTCAAAAAACGTTGTGAAGAAGTAGGCGCCCTACTCATAGTAGACGAAATCCAACCAGGTTTTGGGCGAACAGGTAAGCTATTCGGATTTGAAAACTATAATGTCGTTCCTGATGTCGTAATTATCGGAAAAGGAATGGCGGGTGGAATGCCCGTTGGCGGATTCATTGCCAATGAAAAATACATGGATTTATTAAGCCATGATCCAAAATTAGGGCATATTACCACTTTTGGCGGACATCCTGTCATAGCGGCAGCATGCTTAGCCACACTACAAGAAGTACTGGAAAAAGACTACGCAGCGCAATCTTTAAGCAAAGAAAAACTATTCCGTGAGCTTTTGGTACATCCTTTGATACAAGAAGTAAGAGGAAAAGGATTAATGCTAGCAGCAATGACTGCAGATGCCGAAATAACAAATCAGATTATTTTGCGTTGTCAAGACAAAGGGTTAATTCTATTTTGGTTACTGTTTGAAGGGAAAGCCATCAGAATAACACCGCCCCTAACAATTTCAGAAGAGGAAATTAGAGAAGGATGCACGATTATGTTGGATGTAATGGAGGAAATACAATCTTCAATTCCTAATTCGTAATTAATTTTCTGTTAATTAAATTGTTCAAAACAAAAACCGAACTTCCTCGTTTATAGAATAAGAGTTAACTACTTTTATTATGGATTATTTTAAATAAAAAAGCTATGCATTTGGATCACGACGAAGAAGACTACAATTTATCCTTATCAAAGTTTGAGTCGATGTTGAAAACCAATAAAGTTTTCTTTTTTGATTCAGAAGAATTTGAAGAAATTATTCTTCATTATTTGGATATGGGAAAAGCTAATTTAGCAAAAAAGGCTTTGAAATTAGGTTTAGAACAACATCCTAAATCGACTGGCTTAAAGCTAGTTCAAATTGAAATGTTAGTCTATGAAGACAAGTTGGACATTGCTGAGAAAATGTTGAATGAATTGTATGCCATTGAACCTACTAATGAAGAAATATTTATCCAAAAAGCCAATATTTATTCCAAAAGAGACAACCACGAAAAAGCGGTGGAGTTGTTACAAGAAGCCTTAAAATTTACAGAGGACTACGGTGATGTTTATAACTTAATTGGAATGGAATATCTTTTTATGGACAACTTAGAAAAAGCCAAAGAAAACTTTACTAAATGTTTGGAAGAAGAAATTGAAGACCAATCAGCGCTTTATAATGTAGTGTATTGTTATGAGTTTTTAGACCAAAATAGAGAAGCCATAGAATTTCTTAAAAAATACATCAACAAAAACCCCTATAGTGAAATTGCTTGGCATCAAAAAGGAAGATTATACTACGGATTAAAAGACTATGAAAATGCAATTCGTTCCTTTGAATTAGCTACCTATATTGACGACGAATTCGTGGGCGCTTATATGGAAAATGGTAAAGCGTTAGAACGTTTAAAACGCTATGATGAAGCGATAGAAAACTATAAAAGGACTTTAGAGCTAGACGACCCCACCTCCTATGCCTTATTGCGTATTGGAAAATGTTTCGAAAAATTAGGCAACAAAGCCGAAGCGATAAAATATTTTGATAAAACCGTTCATGAAGATCCACTTTTAGACAAAGGTTGGATTGCCATAACTGATTTTTATCTACGCCAAAAAAACTACCAAAAAGCATTGTACTATGTAAACAAAGCGATAGCCATAGACGGTCAAAATCGGGACTATTGGAAACGCTATGCCAGCATCAACAAAGCAATGAAGTTTTATGAAGAAGCAGAAATGGGGTATAGAAAAGCCGTAGAATTTGGAGACTGTGAATTGGATACTTGGCTATTCTGGGTAGACCTATTGCAATTTTTAGGAGAATTTGAAACAGCTATTCAAACCTTACTATTAGCGACTGAATATTTTCCAGAAGCCTACGAAATTGAATACCGTTTAGCAGGTTTATATTTCATGGCAGCAGATGATAAAAAAGGAACGTTCCATTTAAGTAATGCCTTGAGATTAAATTTTAAAAAACATACTATTTTAGAAAAATCATTTCCTGCCGTTTGGGCGAGAAAAAAAGTGCAGAATTGGATTGAAAAACACAATAAATAATCAAAGAATAGCATTTATTATAGAATAAAGTAAACCATTAAGTCATTAAGGATTTTCTTAATCGCCTAATGGTTTTTTTAATTGCAAAGAATAACACCTTGGAAACTCAAAAAAAATTCGGATTACTAGGCAAAGACATTTCATATTCCTTTTCCAAAAAACACTTTACTGAAAAATTCTCACACGAGCTTTTCGAGGACTGTAGCTATGAGAATTTTGATATTCCTACCATAGAAGAATTTCCAACTATTCTAAAAAACAACCCTGACTTAAAAGGACTAAATGTGACGATTCCCTACAAAGAAGCAATCCTACCCTATTTAGATACCTTATCCCAAAAAGCGTTTAAAATAGGTGCCGTCAATGTAATACGATTTACTAAAAAAGGAAACTTAAAAGGCTACAACTCCGACTGGTATGGCTTTAAAAAAGCATTGGAACCTCTAGTACAACCGCACCACAAAAAAGCATTAATTCTAGGCACTGGAGGCGCAGCCAAAGCCGTTGCTTTTGCCTTAGAACAAATGGGAATATTCTATACCTATGTATCTCGAGAAGCCTCAGAAAATGCGATCGATTACAACCGAATCAATACCACTACATTTGACAATTACCACATTATTATCAACTGTACACCTATAGGCACAAGCCCAAACATAAATGAATTTCCTCCTATTCCCTACCAGTTTTTCACAGAAAAACATATTGCTTTTGATTTAATCTACAACCCAGATGAAACACAGTTCCTGAGAAAAGCAAAGAAAAAAGGAGCCATCATTAAAAACGGCTATGAAATGTTAGTTTTTCAAGCCGAAAAAGCGTGGAAAATTTGGAATAAATAAAAATAATCTATTCCTCCTTTTCACTTTATCAAAAATTATATTTTTACAGAAGCAATTGAATTTCTTGGTTTTTTGACTACACTTTAGTACCTTTCGCCCTCAAAATTGTATAACCTTACACATTTAAAAAAATGTCAGAAGAAATGAATGATAACCTACCAGTTAACGAAAACGCGGTAGACGGAAACGTAAAAATGGATTCTAAAGAGATGCTTCATGCTGAAAATCAAGAAGTTGAAGCAAATACTAAAACAGTTAAACCTGTGGTAGAATTAGTGCCAGACACTGAAGTGGAAGCACCATTAGTAGCGGAATTGGAACAAGAAAAAGTGCTAGAAGTTGAAGATTTAGTAGGAGAAGAAATTGAAGAATCTCATATTGAAACAACCCCAGAAGAAATTGCTGAAACTAAAGAGCTTGTTGTGGAAGAAGTTCCAGAAACAGTGGAAGAAGAAATTATAGATGTACCAGTCGCAACTTCGAAACTTGATAACAGCAACGAACACAAGAAAAAAGAAGAAAATATATCAATTGCAGAAGAAGAAAGCAACATCGCTGTCAATGCGATTGCCGATGCCAATGCGGAAGAAAGTGAAGACGAAACCATCAAAGGGCGTCATGATATCCCTTTACAAGATTATGAAGCCTTACCAATGGATAAATTGGTAGAGGAACTGGAAACACTTGTAGCTGTGGAACAAGTAATGTCGGTAAGAGAACATGTAGAAGAAATTAAAAAAGCATTTTTATCTAAATATTATCACTTTATTGATGAGAAAAAAGATGAATTTCATGCTGAAAACCCAGATACTACAGAAGACTTTCATTATAGTTTTCCTTTAAAAACTAAATTCGATACACTATACAACCAATATAGAGATAAAAAAAATACGCACTTTAAGTCGATACAAAACAACCTAAAAGCGAATTTAGAAAACAGAATGGCCATTGTCGAAGAATTGAAAAATTTGGTACACAATCCAGGTGCTAATATTGCTAATTCTTTAAAGCAACTAAATGACATTAGAGAACGTTGGAAAGTAGCAGGTCCTATTCCAAAAGACAAATACAACCACGTTTGGAATAACTTCCATTTTCATATTGAAAACTTCTATGACTTTTTACATTTAGACAGAGAAGCACGAGATATTGAATTTAAAAACAACCTAGAGCATAAACAACGCATTATTGCACGCGTTTCTGAATTGGTGAACGAAGCAGATATCAATAAAGCATTCCGTGAATTACAAGATTTACATAAAATCTGGAAAGAAGATATCGGTCCCGTTTCAAGAGAACACCGTGAGGAACTTTGGAAACAATTCAGTGAATTGACCAAACAAATGCACGACAAACGCGAAGCTTTTTATGAAGGTTTTAGAGCAAAGGAAACCGATAATCTTGAAAAGAAAAATGGAATTATTGCACAACTCCAAGTGTTAGCAAAAGAGAAAGTAGATTCGCACCAAGCTTGGCTAAACCAAATTGTAAAGGTAGAAGCCTTACGCAATGAATTCTTTGCTACTGGAAAAGTGCCGAGTGAAGTAAATGAATCGACTTGGGCAACTTTTAAAGAAGCGGTTAGAAACTTTAACGTATTAAAAAACTCTTTCTATAAAGAAATTAAGAAAGATCAAAACGATAATTTAAGTAAAAAACAAGCCTTAGTTGACAAAGCAAATGAGTTAAAAGACAGCGAAGATTTTGCAGCAACAACGCAATTGATGAAACAAATTCAAGAAGAGTGGAAAGCAGTAGGTCACGTACCTAGAAAATTTTCTGACGCTCTTTGGAAAGAATTTAAAGCAGCTTGCAATCATTATTTTGAAAGACTAAAAGAAAGTAAATCAGAAGAAAATGCTGACGAAGTAGCAGCCTTTGAAAAGAAAAAAGAATACTTAGAAACATTGCGCTCTTTTGAATTAGTTGGCGATCACAAAACCGATTTAGACGCCATCAAAGTGCATATCGAAGCATGGAAATCTATCGGTAAAGTACCTTTCAATAGAAGGCATATTGAAGGAAAATTCAATAAAATTTTGGATGCCTTATTTGAAAAATTAAGCTCCAGCAAAAAAGAAAACGAACAATTGCGCTTCGCTAACCGACTGGACAATATCGCTGGATCAGAAGACAGTAGAAAATTAGACAACGAGAAAATTTTCATCATGCGTAAAATCGATGAAGTGCAAAATGAAATTTTCCAATTAGAAAATAATATCCAATTCTTCCAAAATACTAAAAACGCTAAAAAGGAAAATTCAATTGTAACAGAAGTCAGAAAAACGATTGAAAGACATAAAGAAGATTTAGTGAGCTGGAAAGACAAATTAAAACAGATCCGAAATCTGAACAAATAAAAAGATAAAAAGCTCACTGTGAAAAGTGAGCTTTTTTCTTGCATGATATTTATCATTTTTTATTTATCCGACTCACCTTACTTTTGGAACTTAAAGCAAATACACAATGTCTGTTTCATTAATTCAAAAATATAATGTTCCTGGTCCTAGATATACCAGCTACCCTACAGTTCCTTATTGGGAAGAAGATTTGTTTTCAGTTGAAAAATGGAAACAGACTTTCCTGAAATCATTTGAAGAAAGCAATTTCACGGAAGGAATTAGCTTATACATTCACTTGCCTTTTTGCGAAAGCATGTGTACTTTTTGTGGTTGTAACAAAAGAATTACTAAAAATCATGAGGTGGAACACCCTTACATCGCAGCTGTTTTAAAAGAATGGAATATGTATTG
Source organism: uncultured Bacteroidota bacterium (assembly GCA_903913315.1). Lineage (GTDB taxonomy): Bacteria > Bacteroidota > Bacteroidia > Flavobacteriales > Flavobacteriaceae > Flavobacterium. The sequence goes on from CAIWKX010000121.1 coordinate 53,268, forward strand.
CGATTTGTTTCCAAACAAACCTATCATCAAAGAAATTCATTTAGGTGGAGGAACACCTACCTTTTTCTCTCCCACAAATTTAGAAACGCTTATTAATGGACTATTAGAACGAGCAGTAAAAGCCAAAGAATATGAATTTAGTTTTGAAGGACATCCAAACAATACCACTAGAGCGCATTTACAAAAATTGTATGATATAGGGTTCAGACGCGTCAGCTTTGGAGTGCAAGACTATTCTGAAAAAGTACAAACAGCCATTCATAGAATCCAACCTTTCCATAATGTCGCCAAAGTGACCTTCTGGGCCAAAGAAATTGGATATACTTCGATCGGGCACGACTTAATATTCGGATTGCCATTCCAAAGCTTAGACGATGTAATTGACACTATCGACAAAACAAAATCACTACTTCCTGATCGCTTAGCTTTTTATAGCTACGCACACGTGCCTTGGATAAAAGGTAACGGACAACGCGGATTTAAAGGAGAAGACGTACCAAAAGATGATGCCAAAAGAAAACTATACGAAGAAGGTAAAAAACGATTAGCCGCCAACAATTACCACGAAATCGGAATGGACCATTTTGCACTTGAAACCGATTCCATGTTTGAATCATTCCAAGAAGGAAAATTACACCGTAACTTTATGGGTTACACCTCTTCTAAAACACAATTGATGATTGGCTTAGGCGTTTCCTCCATAAGCGATAGCTGGTATAGTTTTGCACAAAATGAAAAAACAATAGAAGACTATTATAAAAAATTAGAGCAAAACGAATTGCCAGTCTTTAGAGGACATATTTTAACAGAAGAAGATTTAATCATCCGCAAACACATTCTAAATTTAATGTGCCAATTTGAAACCTCATGGGGCGAGGATAATCAATTCTTTACAGAATTACCCGATATTATCCACCAATTACACGAAATGGAAGTGGATGGTCTGATCACAATAACAGATAAATCCATAAAAGTGACTGAAAAAGGAAAACCTTTCGTAAGAAACCTATGCATGGCTTTCGACCTGCGTTTAAAACGAAATGCACCACAAACAGAACTGTTTTCAATGACAGTATAAACAACTCAATCAACCTAACCCCTTTTTTGAATTCCAACTATTTTCATAGTTGGAATTTTTTTTGAATAGGTAAAAGTGGTATTTGTCGTGAGGAATTTAACATAGAATAAATTACAACAAAATTCTTTCTATTAGCCAATACAAAGCGACACATCCGATAAGGGAGGATATTGGATAAACAACACGCTCTTTGTACCAGCTTTTAGCTGCAAACCATTTGCTTACTAAATAGTAGGCAAAAAAAACAACCATGATCTGCCCTAGTTCGACGCCAATATTAAAAGAAAACAAACAGCTAAAGAATAGTTTTTTAGGAATTCCTATTTCTTGTAAAGCTGAGGCGAAACCCATCCCATGAATCAAACCAAAGACAAAAATGATTATTAAACGAAAAGGATTAACACTATTTCGCACTATGTTTTCAATAGCAGTATAAAGGATAGAAATAGCAATTAGTGGCTCGATGTAATTAGAATTTGGCAAAATCAAGCTCGATGCAGCTAATCCTAAGGATAAACTGTGTGCTATTGTAAAAACAGAGCATTGAATAATAACTGATTTTAGTTCTGAATTTATAAAGAATAAAGTCAATATAAACAAAATATGATCAAATCCAAGTGGAATGACATGGGTAAACCCTAATTGAATATAGTGACCAATGTTTTCTAAATAACCCATCAATTATTGTTTGACAAACTTAAAAACTGTTGATGTCCCTGAAATTTTTAAGAAATAAACTCCGTTTGGTAATGCTGAAAAATCTTGTTTATCCAAATATCTACCTATATAGATTTGTTTTCCTTCTTCATCATAAAATTCATATACTTCAGAGCCTTTTGAATTTGCAATATTTAATTTTGATTGAAACGGATTGGGAGATACTTTTATTCTATTCGTTTCATTGACCACCTCTTGATTTGCAAGGCTATTGGGAATGCCTCGGACACAAATAACATAGTTAGTATTCGTTTTGATGTCATAAGTTGTAATTCCAAATTGGGTATTCCAATACCAAGCACTAGTTAGATTGCTGGGATTGGGTAATAAAGTTGTAGAGGACCAATAATTTTTGACTCCAATAGCACTCAAGTATGCTGTGTTAACAGACGGATTTACAACGCTTTCATCATTTAAAGATTGTAATTCTTTAATATTAGGTAAACGCCAATCTGACACTCCTGCTAAGGTCAACCCTTCAGCATAACTAAGAGCTTGTTCCCATGTAAGCGGTGTAAGAGTGGGTACTTTTTGCCAGACTAATTGGGTGAGATTGTCAGAAATAGTTCCATCACCATTATCGGTATAATGATTAGCTAAAATAATTGGAACATTGACATCCCTAACCGCTCTCACATGATAACTTTTATTCCCGCCAGCACTAAGGGTTTCCGATTTTGGTTTGTTACCTATACCGCCACCTGCATTAGTGCACCATACTTTTGTATTATCATTAACTTGAAAAGTATTCGTCCACCAATAATCCGCTCCGCTCGAAGGAAAATAAGTAGTATTCAGAGCCGGATTGTTTCGTTGTAAGTTTAAAATACTAAAAGATTCCAATGGAGTTGGCAATCGCCAATCAGAATAACCTCCAAGCGTCAATGTACTACAATAAGTAGAAGCATTTTCAATAGTCATTTCGCCACCATCAACTTGTTGCCACATTAACCCAGTGACCATATCCGTAATGGTGCCATTTCCATTATCAGTAAAGGAGGGTATATTGATCGAATAATCATTATCTTCTCCAACAGTTGCAGTATAACTCGTCGTTTGCCCCGTATCAGGTAACAATCGGATAGATTTAGTGACACTTTGCCCAAATGCAATGGATGTAATAAATAGTAATAAAAAATTTCTCATACAATTAGTTATTCAACCATTAGTTTTTTGGTCACCTCCACGTTATTTGTAAATTGAATTTTTACAAAATAGGTCCCTGAAGCAAGATTTTTAATATCAATTGGAGATTTAAAAGATTCTGTTTTAGAAATTAAAATCCCTTTAATACTGAAGAGGCTAATATCTTGCACATCATTTTCCAATAGGTCTTTTCCTAAATGAATTTGCAACGAATCTTTTGCAGGATTTGGATAGACTTGCACCTCGGAATCCAACAAAAAAACAGCAGTAGACAAAGGCACAGTACATTGCGAAAAACCATTATAATTAGTAGTTGTTGTGCCACTTGGGGTAACATAATTGAAAGTATATGTGGTACCACTCCAACTAAAATTAGTAGCATAACCAGGGGTCCCATTTAATGAATAAGATACATTATAACCATTAGCATTGGAATTTGGCACACATGAAGTTATCAAAGCACCACTCAAAGGGGTCCAATTTTCAGTGCGTACCGGATGGGCAGAAGCTTGAGGAATCAATTGATAAGTAGCATCTTCAGTAACTTGTCCAACAAAATTTCCAATCATATAAGGGGCGATAGCAGTACCATGATAGTGATAAACACCATTCGTTCCATAATGACCATGATTAGCATCCAAAGCAAGCATTGGACTTCCATCAGGTTCAACACTTCCATAAACAGCATACCCATCCAATCCAAAAGCACAAGGTAAATCGGTGGTAGTCTGACCTAAAGTATACAAATGCAGTGGAGCAATATGATAATGATAATCGTCTCCTCGTCCACAATGACCTCCATAATTATCCAATTGCCCATCTAAATACGAGTCAACACCTGTATTCGTGTGATAATTAAAAATAGGCACTCCATTAGCAGCAATAGCGATTGCGCCACGTGTGAAGTGTACATTATCAATCACTATTGGAGTGGCTGCAACCACAGGATTCAATGGAATACTCCAATGATTTGTTCCTATATAACATTGCGGATTTGGCACTTGTTGCTGCCAACCATGATTGGAAATACCAACCATCATCGTGTGATTAGGAATTCCTTTACTTTCTACATAAAAATAAGTAGCATCCCAAGAGGTATGTACATTAGGTACAAATGGAGTGAAAGCCGAATTAACAAAAGTAGGATCGGTTATTGTCACTATTTTTTTTCCAAAACTAAAAAGCGTTACCGAAAGACCTACAATTACAATTGGAATAACATATTTTCTTTTTCTTTTATCTGTTGCTTTGAATAAAAAATAAGCAAAACCAATTAGAAATAGTACAATCATTATGATTTTCCCATAAAATTTATTTGGAATTTCATTTGAAGTTTTCGCTATACTATTGGTATTAATAGCTTTAATTTTTATTTCTTTTTGTGCTACATAATCTTGATCTGCTTTTGAAAGTGCGTCCCAAGGGTAGCTTTTCAATACATTTTGTCCATCTTCAATATATACTTTACCCTCTTTAACCATAGAGAATGAACCATCTACAAACAGATGTTCTTTTTGAATATTCCAATGTCTTAAAACCTGATTTTGATAGTTTATAGTATGTGCTGAAGCAGCTAAACTAATCATGTAAAAAATGACTACAATTGCTTTTTTCATGATTTTTAATGTATTAAGTTATTTTTTTACTACTATTTTCCCAGTACCAATAGCCCCATTTTCTCCAATTATTTTGTAAATATAAGTACCATTTGATACATCCTCTCCTGAATTACCCTTTCCATCCCAAATTACTTGAAATTTTCCTTCATTAACATAAGTATCAGTAACTAATTTTTTGACTAACTGACCTAATTCATTATAAATAAAAATAGAAATAGAAGCTCCAGTAAGCAAAGAAAATTCAATTTTTGAAGCAGTAGTGAGTGGATTAGGATATACTATTTCATCCGCATAATTGGCATTCCAAATCACAGGTGAATTGGCACTTAAAGTATAACAATTAGATAAACCTATAGTATAAGTAGCCGATACATCTTTGTTATGACGAGTTCCATTCTCATTAGCAGGAAGATAGGCTCTTACGTAATCAACTTGTATTTGCGTCGCACTAACGGTTACCCTTAAATGTCCTGAATTAGCAAGAATTTGCCCTGCTAAATAGCCATAAGTGGCAGCTTGTGATGGATAATTAAAGTTAGGCAAACTTGGTTGTGGAGTTTCTTGATACACTAAACAATCTTTGTCTTGTTTGTCAAAGAAATGATCATGACCATGAAAGAAAATAGTGACCTGATTTTCAGTTAATAAATCCTTTATTGGTTTATACCATCCAGGTCTATTGGTTGCAAATCCAGAAGTAGTTCCATCAGAATTCATACCGCCCCATTCATATTTATCGGCATATTCGATACCTCCTCTACCTTCTGCATCGCCTCCTATTATTTGATGGGAAAAAATAAACTTGAACTTTGCAGAACTACTCTCCAATGTAGTTCTTAGCCAATTGTATTGAGTTAAGCCCAGTGACCAATTCCAACCTGTATTTGCATTTGGTTTAGGATTGGTATACCAAAAGGGGTCAATGACAACAAATAAAGCATCTCCCCATGTCCAAGAATAGTAAGCTTTTCGCTGTCCAGAAGTATTATTCGTACCAATAAAGTTTTGAATTGTTGAATCTCCAGAATAAAAATTATCCGGTCCAGGGTTTAAAAAATATTTTTGCCTTTCTTGTGTATCCCATACAGCAACATTATTGGCAGTACCATCCAAATACCAACCTGCTTCACCTTCATGATTCCCTAAAGCGATATACAAAGGAACAGAATGACAAACAGTTTCATAATAAGAACGTAATAAATTACAGCGATAGGGAATAGTATCGTGCGGAACGGTATTGGAAGTTAAATTAATCAATTTATCTGTCATTAAAAAATCGCCTAAATCAATCATAAAATCGGGATTGTCTTCTAACTGATTTTGCAAACAACGTTGATATAAGGCAGTATCCGATGAAGCATCAAGATGAGGATCCGCTTGAACAACAAAAGTATATCCACTCCCAATTTGTCGTTGCGTATGAAAAGTATGCTCCGTACGTGTTGTAAAATTAGTATCTCCAGGATTTCTATACAAGACAACATAATAATATTTAGTATCGGGTTGCAATCCACTAATTACAATTTCTGCAGGGTCATTGGCAGCAAAAGATTGCCAACTCGTTTGTCCTATATAATTAGCGCTTGCCGTTCCAAATTGAACAGCAACCTCTGCTGGAGTAGAAAAAAACATTTTAAGCGTAATGCTCGTATCTGTTGGTTTTCCTAAAATTTCTTGACGACTTATAGTTTGTGAATGAATACTACAATTAACTATTAGTAGAAATACTACGGTACATAAATATTTTCTCATTTTCTATCAATGTTTTATAATAATTTTTTTAGTTAAATCTTTAATTCCATCAATTTTTAAAAAATAAATACCATTAGGAATTGAATGGGTATCTAATTCATTTGTTTCAAATGTAGTAATAGTTTGTCCTAGAACATTGATCAATTGATACTGATGACTTAAAGAATTATCATCAAAAGAAATATAAAGTTTATCACTTGAAGGATTAGGATATAGTAATACTTTATGGTTAGGACTAACTATCTCATTAGTAGTTAAAGAACAAGAACCAACAGAATATGTATATCCAATTTCACCATTGGTATGACCAGTAGAACCAGTTGTTCCTGGAATATATGACTTGACGTAACTCACTGTCACACAATTATTAGACACATCCACTTTGAGGTGACCCGTTCCATCCAAAATAACATCTGTGTAAGCACTTGCATTTGCTGTATATCCTTTAACATAAGTAAGATCAGCGGCCATAGGCACTTCTTGATACACGATATTATTCAATACTTCTTTCGCAAATAAATGATCGTGTCCTTGAAAAAAGATATCTACTCCAGTATCTATAAATACTTGATGAATAGGTTTTCCCCACCCCGGTCTATATTGATCAAATTTATATTGTGTCCCATCGATACCACCCCATTCAAAACCTGTGGCAACGGCTGAACCACCGCGACCTTGACCTCTATTGTGATGAGCAAAAACAAATTTATGTGTCGCTGTACTATTCTCTAATACACTACGCATCCATAAATATTGTGATTGACCCAAAGTCCAATCCCAGTTAGTGGGCTTAGAACCGTCGGCTGGAGTGGCACCTGGAAATATCTCAGTCCTATAAACATCCAATACTACAAATAAGGCATCCCCCCAGGTCCAAGCATAGTAATTTTCAGGAGTATCAATTCCGAAATTTTCAACAGTAGTATTACCACTGTAAAAACTATTAGGAAAAGGATTAGGATAATAATATTTTCTCCATTGTGTACCCCATACACCAATGCCATTCGGAGCAGCTGGTAAATTATTAGTTGTGGTAGTATAAACCCCATTAACATTCAAATAATAATCATTTTCACCTTCATGATTACCTAAACAAATATAAAAAGGAATCGAATTGGTTACAGCACCTAGAAACTGCCGATAATATTTATGTTTAGCATCCATATCGGCACTTGTCGTCGTCGTCGGAGTGTGGTCATCACCAAAAATATCTCCAAGTGATAGCATAAAATCAGGGTTTTCAGCGGCTTCATTGGCTAAAGTTACTTGGTACATTCCAGGATTTCCATAATCATACAAATGTTCATCAGATTCGACAGTAAAAGTAAAAGGATTTCCTGCTGCCCGCTGTGTGTGAAATTTATATTCTGTTGTTGCAGTATAGCTTACAGCACCAACTAACTTATATTGCAATCGGTAATAGTATTGTGTGTTTAATGTTAAACCAGTCAAATCAATTTCATCTGGAACATTTATAACATTAGTATAAACAATTGAGGTACTAGTATAAACACCACTTTGAGTACCATATTCCAAATAATATTGCATATTTTGATCAAATAAGATACTAGCGGTTATTGAAGTAGCTGTAGGTCTACCCAAAACGATAGATTGTTGTTGCGCAACACCCTTTATTCCTGAACATAAAAACAGCAAAAAAAGCAGGTAATTTTTTATTGTTACAATTAAATTTTTCTTTTTCATAGTTATTTAGAGTTGGTTATCTTCTGGTGGGCTGATTGTCGGGTCTAAAATAATCCCTAATCTCTTTGACCAAAACTTCAAATTTTTCCTGTTGTTCTGGGGTACAAACCAATTTCAATTCTTTGGCTTGACGATAACGAAGCAGTTCCATTTCATATTCAAAATTGGCAGTTTGTCTTGCAAGACCGATTATTTTATGTTCATCAGTGTCTTTATTAAACATGGCCGCATTCATCGCATCTTTATTATCCTTAATCTTTTGTTTCAGTACAATTTCTTTACGGTAATAATCTTCTCTGATAGTACTGAATTGTTGTGCTTGCTTTTCATCCAATTGCAATTCGCGCTTTAAAATACCCGATAGATCTTTATAGGCTTCATTTTTTGGAAATAATAACGGTTTATGATGAGGTCTTAATTCTTTCCAAACAAAAAAACTAATCAATCCTATATTGAGAAGAACTAAAACAATAACGGCACGTGCTAAATATTTTTGCTGTCTGAAAATATCCATTGGTACATTAGATTGAAGAAATTAATAATTCATTAGAAATAACTTCTAAATTAGTGGTTCTAGTGGTCGTTGGTTTTGACTCATTCAATAATGAAAAAACTATCAATCCGCAATTTATCAACACAATACAAACTAAAATAAAATTGTATTTACTAATAAAAGTAGTCTTTATTGAGGCATGCATTTGCAATTTCATTTGCAACTCATAATCCCAATCCGAAGAGGGATAAATGTTTTCTAATGACTCAAATTCTTGAAGCTTTTCTATAACTTTTTCGTTTAGTGTATTTGGTTTCATAAACGTGATTTTTCTATTAGACGATAATAATGTTGTGGTCTGGCACTATCTAGTCATTATTTTTTAAAAGAATTACTAATTCTTGTGTTGTTTTCTTTTTAGCGCGGTAAATTAAACTTTCGACAGCTACAGTAGTAATATTCATGATTTCCGCAATTTCAGTAGTACTAAATCCATCAATTTTACTTAATGTAAAAGCTATTCTTTGATTCTCAGGTAATGTATTTAAAACGATTTCCACTTCGCGCAAGCGCTCATTTTCATGTAGTGCTGTATCTGGCATCGTTCCTCCCGAAATCCAATCAGAAAAAATATCAATATGTAATAGTTTTCCAAGGGAAGAGATTCTTTTTTTTCGATTACGATTTTTAATTTCATCAAGACATTTAGAAACCGTAATACGATAAATCCAAGTAGATAATTTAGCATCGCCACGAAAAGAGGAAAGAGATTGATAAACGGCTACAAATACGTCTTGCGAGACGTCTTCAGCGTCTTGTTGGTGCAACAAAAAGCGATAGCAAGTAGTAATGACACTACTCCTATAGTGATGCACCAGTTGATTAAATGCGGTTTTGTCACCCAATTGAAACCTCTCCAACCACGCTATATCTTCCAAATTTCAAACACTACATTACAGAATTAAACATTTACCTTTATACCTTAGACGACTTTTACTTTTGTTTCTGGCGAAGCATTAGATTTTATTTTCCAAATAATAAAATCTAATAATAACGTGAATATAGCAAAATGTAAACAGTAAATTTCATTTACTTAAAGTTTATTATTTAAAATCCTTCTAGGCCTTTTTTAGAAAATTAAGCATATTTTTTGATACATATACTATTTACTTCTACAAGTCAAATTAAATAAACCATAGATTTAGAAAAATCCGAATTTTTATGCCCCTTATGTAACAATTGATACTCTTATTTTTAAAGAGTAGCTGTAACTTTATACTGTTAAATTAATTCAAAATGAAAACAACGGTTGTAATTGGAGGAAGCTTTGCTGGAATGACAGCGGCTCTTGAAATCAAAAGAAAAGGGAAAGAAAATCACAAAGTAATTTTAATTGATAAATCACCTTTGTTTCTATTCATACCTTCATTAATATGGATACCTTTTGGCAGAAGAGAGATGAAAGATATTTCGTTTAGAAAAGATGCTATTTTAGCTAAAAAAGGGGTTGATTTTATAAATGCTGAAGCAATAACGGTAGATACTCAAACGCAAGTTGTAAAAACAGACAAAGGCAATTTTAACTATGACAATCTAGTTATTGCTACTGGTCCAAAAGTGAAATATGATATCGCTCCAGGTATAGAAGAACATGCATACTATATAGGAACTCCTAATGGGGCCATGAAAATTAGAAAAGCTTTAGAAGAATTCAAAAAAAATCCTGGACCTATTGTAATAGGAGCCACTCAAAATGCAGGTTGCATGGGTGCTGCCTATGAATTTTTATTCAATGTAGAAAAATGGTTACGGGAACAAAATATTCGTAAAAAAGTAGAATTGTATTGGATAACCCCCGAAGATTATTTAGGTCACTTCGGAATAGATGGAATGCCTTTAGGAGAAAGCATGTTCAAAGTATTTATGAAAATGTTTCACATTCATTACCGAACTCAAGTAGGTGTAAAAGAAGTGACAGCCGATAGCGTAATTCTATCTACTGACGAGGTTTTATCTAGTAAGTTTACTATGCTGATGCCTCCATTCATTGGAGTTGATTTTGTTACAAACTCACCTTCACTTCAAGCTACAGCCAATGGTTATATTCCTGTTGGTGATGATTACCGTCATCAAACGATTCCAAATGTTTGGGCTGCTGGTATTGCCGTGGATGTGAAATTACCATTCGTTTCAAAAAAAATTCCCTTTGCATCACCAAAAACAGGCTACCCATCCGATGAAACTGGAAAAATTGTGGCAGAAAATATAATAAGAGTTGCTAATGGTAGAACTGATTTAAAGAAAAAAGCGTGGGGGAAAATACCTGGAGTTTGTATTATGGATTGTGGCAAAAAAGAGGTTATTATTTTTTCAAATCATTTATTCAAACCTAGAATTATTGCGGTGATGATTCCGAATTTAATTTATGATTTTAGTAAAGTTTTATTAGAAAAATACTTCCTTTGGAAAACCAAACACGGATATGCTTATCTACCGTAAAAAAGTAAACCCTTTCAACGAAAGGGTTTTTTAATATTTTAATATTTTTTATTGTGTTATTCCGATTTTTCAATAATGACGCTAATTATTTCTTCTTTAGACAAAACACCTGATTGGCGCCATAACTGCTTGCCCTTTTGAAATAACATCATTGTAGGCACTCCTCTCACTTGATAAACAGTAGCAATTTCTTGATTTTTATCAACGTCAATTTTGATAATTGAGATACGTTCACCCAAACTGTCTTTGACTTGTTTTAAAACAGGACCCAGCATTTGACAAGGCCCACACCAAGTTGCATAAAAATCAATTAGAACTGGTGTTTCAGAATGAATTAATTTATCAAAACTAGTATTCATGATGCGTTGTTTAAATAATTAGACGAACAAATTTACACTATTAAATTTTAAAAAAAAGTGATATTTGTTACATAAATCCTACCCATTATAACTACTCTTTTACTCCTAATTTAGTCAAGATGTCGTCCATTAAACACCATTTGGTGATAGAAGATTGTAATAAATTAGTACCTACAAAAGCAGTGAACCAAAGCCAATTCTGACTTACATAAATAGAAAGTACTAAACTGATTAGTATAAAACTTCCGGCAATAGCATGAATAATTCTTGTTTTCATATTTAGGTTATATTAATTTGATTTCTCAATATTTAAAACGGCAACGTGAATGTGTGATAAGGTTTCTTGCTTAGTGTTAAAAGAGCTTACATCTGCACAAACCTTATCTACATTTTCTTTTTGAACAAAGGCATAAAATAGTATGGATTCGTTTTCATTCATTTCTGTTCCAAACCAATTTGTTCCTAATGCATCTTCAGAGGCATTTCTGTAACCAACTACTTCTCTATAAGAATAAGTTTTTACATTAGCTTTTTTAAGAATTTGTTTCACTTCTTTTCCAAATTCCGCAATTGCAGTGATTAATAAAAGTTTCATTTTTATATTTTTTTAAAAGGTTCTCGATACAATCCCGATTGTCATCGGGATCGAACTGACGTTAAGTTATTCTATTTTGTCCTCCTCAATTACTTCTGTTGGTTTTTCCCATTTTTTTCTTTCGGTTACATAATAGATTATGGGTACTACTAACAAAGTAAGTATTGTGGAGACAATAGCTCCAAATACTAATGATATGGCTAATCCTTGAAAGATGGGATCAAATAATATTATGGATGCCCCAATTACAACAGCTCCGGTGGTTAACAAAATTGGTGTCGTTCTAACTGCTCCTGCTTCAATAATAGCTTGTTTTAAAGGAATTCCTTCGTTCAAACGGATTTCAATAAAGTCGATAAGTAAAACGGAGTTCCTGACCATTACTCCTGCCAAAGCAATCATTCCAATAAAAGAAGTCGCTGTAAAAAAGGCACCCAACAACCAGTGTCCAAATACAATTCCTATTAATGATAACGGAATTGCCATCATCATCACCATTGGCGTTTTGAAGTTTTGGAACCAACCTACAATCAACATATAAATGATCACGATGACCACCATAAAAGCTACTCCTAAATCACGGAACACTTCTAATGTAATTTGCCATTCCCCATCCCATTTGACTGTAAAATTACTTTCGTCGTTTGGTTGTTCCATGTATAACTCATTCACTTTATATCCTTTTGGTAATTGCATTTTCTGCAATTTTTCATTCATACCTAAAATAGCATATACAGGGCTTTCCAACGCTCCAGCCATATCAGCTGTTACATAAACTACTCTTTTTTGGTCTTTACGATAAATAGTTTTCTGTAAAGTATCTTGTACCACTTTTACCAAATCACTTACAGGAACTACATTACCTCGACTTCCTTTTATTTTTAAATTTTCAATATCTTGTAAAGTTGTTTTGTCTTTATCGTCCAACGAAAGAACAATACTCACGTTATCATTGGAATGCTCATCATATAAATTTGAAACAGGGTATTCTTTTAATAAATACGTCAAATTTCCAACTACTTGTTGTGGAGCAATTCCGTTAAGCATTGCTTTTTCCTTATCCACCACTAATTTATATTCCGTTTGGTTATCTTCCGTCATCCAATCGACATCTACAATATCAGAAGTAGATTGCAAAATGCCTTTTACTTGATTGGCAACTTTGATTTGGTCTTTATAATTCGGACCGTAAATCTCCGCTACCAAAGTGGATAAAACTGGTGGTCCTGGTGGAACTTCAATAATTTTTACATTCGCTCCATATTTTTTAGCAATCTTTTGCACTTCTGGACGTACTTCCTTGGCAATACTGTGACTTTGCATAGCACGATCTTCTTTATGCAATAAATTCACTTGAATATCAGCCATATTACTTCCTCCACGTAAATCATAATGTCTTACCAATCCGTTGAAGGTTATGGGTGCTGATGTACCAATATAGTTTTGATAATTTACTACTTCTGGAACAGTAGAAAGATATTGTGCTATTTCTTGAGTTACGGCTGCTGTTCGTTCTAAAGTAGTACCTTCGGGCATATCAACTACTACTTGGAATTCATTTTTGTTATCAAAAGGCAACATTTTTACTATAACTGATTTGGTAAAAAACATCATCACCGAACCAATTAATAAAAGTACCGTGATACCAACTAATACCCTCCTTTTTTTACTACTTTCTAATAAAGGTCTTTCTAGTTTGTTGTATATTTTATATACCCAATTAGTTTCTAATCCTTGTTCTTCTTTATGTTTTTGCTCGTCTTTTTCTTGTAACAAATGATATCCCAAATAAGGTGTAACGGTCAATGCTACGAATAATGAAAGTAACATGGCTATAGAAGCACCAATAGGCATCGGACTCATATAAGGCCCCATCATTCCCGATACAAATGCCATAGGAAGTATAGCAGCAATAACGGTAAACGTGGCTAAAATTGTTGGATTTCCAACTTCGTTAATGGCATAGATTGCAGCTTGCTTGAAAGGCAGTCGTTTCATCTTGAAATGCCTATGCATATTTTCGGCAATGATTATACTATCATCAACCACAATTCCTACCACAAAAACTAAAGCAAAAAGGGTGATTCTATTTAAGGTATATCCTAATAAATAATACGCAAATAAAGTCAAGGCAAAGGTCAATGGAACAGAGAAGAATACGACTAATCCACCACGCCATCCCATAGCTAATATTACTAAAAATGTAACAGCAATAATAGCTATGCCTAAATGCATTAATAATTCACCTACTTTATCAGAAGCTGTTTCTCCATAATTACGAGTTACTTCAACATGAACATCATTAGTTATAATAGTTTTCTTAAGTTGCTCTATACGTTCTAATATCTTTTCAGAAATTTTCATTGCATCGGCGCCTTTGACTTTTCCGATGGAAATAGTTACAGCTGGATATTCTGATTTTGCTGTTTTAAATTTCTCATTTGCTTTGCCATATCCAAAAGACACATAACTACTTGGTGTAGAAGGTCCGTCAGCTACTTTTGCCACTTGTTTTAAGTACACAGGCAAATTTGCATTGACACCGACAACTAAATTCTCTACATCTTCTGACGATTTTAGAAATTGCCCCGTGGTAACTAGATATTCTTTATCATTGTTAACAAAACTACCTGATTGCGAGCTACCATTATTGGCTTGAATCATTTGCATGATACCCAAGGCATCAACACCATTTTCAGCCATTTTATCTTTGTCTAAAACTACTTTTACTTGACGATTTCTACCACCAATCTCTCTCGTTATAGCAACATCTTTTACTTTTTCAACTTCTGAGGTTACTTCTTCGGCTATCTGACGAATTTCAAAGTCATTCAATGTAGAACTCCATAATGTTAATCCCAACATGGGAACATCATCAATGGAACGGGTTTTGACCATTGGTTTATATACCCCTTGTGGAAACATATTTTCGTGTTTCGCAAGCTCATCATATAATTTTACATACGAGCGTTCCACATCTTGTCCTACATAAAACTGAACAATTAACATGGCTTGGCCATTCATAGCCATGCTGTGAACATGCTCTACTCCTTTAATATTAGAAATTATTTTTTCTAAGGGTTTTACCACTCGGCTTTCCACTTCTGTTGGATTAGCACCTGGATATCCCACCATAACGTCAGCCATAGGAACATTGATTTGTGGTTCTTCTTCTCTTGGAATTAAGAACGAACTGTATACACCAATTATCATCAAACCAACCATCAATAAAATGGTTAATTTAGAGTTGATGAAAAAATGGGCAATTTTACCTGATATACCTTCTTGCATAATTTTTTGTTTAAAGTTTGAGGTTTAAAAGTTTAAAGTTGTTTTACAACCTAGCCTGAAATCTGCGCCTATTTACTGAATACTAATTTTAGCTCCGTTATACAATTTACCATCTGCGGAAACTATGTATTGTTCGTTTGCCGATAATCCTGATAAAACTTCTACTTGATTGCCGAAAGTTTTTCCAATACGCAACCACCTTAAAATAGCTATATTTTTATTTCCTATAGTGTAAATACCTGTAAGTTGTCCTTGTTGTACTAAAGCACTTTGTGGTACTACTACTTTGCCCATTTGTGATTTTTTTATTTGTGGTTTGTTGGCAGCTGGAAATTGAACATTCACAAACATTCCTGATAGTACTTTGCTTCCTGTGTTATTCAAATTGACTTTTACTAAATATTGTCCGCCAGTGTTTTTAGCCGAACCACTAACTTCTACTACTTTCCCTGCTAACTGTTGATTGGTTGATTTCACTAGCACCTTCACATTGATTCCATTTTTGATTGAAGTTATGTCACTTTCAGACACCATTGTGGTTACTTGCATATGACTCGCACCTTCAATACTAACTAAAGGCATTCCTGGGTTTGCCATATCTCCTTCTTTTACAAAAGTGTTAGTCACTTCTCCCGAGAATGGTGCGGTAATATTAGAATACGAAAACTGGGCCATCACTTCGTTACGCATTTGTTTAGCCCCTTCCAAACCTGCTTTAGCCATTTCGTAACGTGAAGTCATATCATCTAATTCTTTTTGAGAAGCACTTTGTTGTGCAAACAAAGCAACAAAACGATCATAATCTTTTTTTGCATTATTATAACCGGCGGTTGCTTGCAAAATAGACGCTTCTACTTGTGCTTTTTTTGCTTGCAAATCAGTACTGTTGACACTGACTAATAATTGTCCTGCACTTACTTTTTGTCCTACTTTTACGTGAACTTTGGTCACATATCCCATCATTCGAGTGGAGACATTCGCACTGTTTTCTGCTTCTATTTTTCCGCTCGCTGTTATAGTAGAATTATTAGTATCACCTGTAATACCACTTACTTTTACAGGAATTGCAGGTTCATTATTTATTACTTCTTTTTTGTTTTTTCCACAGGAAATGAATAATACTGCTGAAAGCATTAGGATTGCTATTGTTTTTTTCATGATTTATTTATTTTTTGGAACACAGATGAAAGAAATTATAATAATTTTAAAAATCTCTCTTATTTCTTAAGTCTGTGTTCCCTTTTTGATGTTTTAATATGTATTGTTAAATGATTATTTAGTTAAAAACTGTAAATACTGTTTAGTGAAATTATATTCAAAAACTGATTGTAAATGCTCTAGTTCTTTTTGAATCATTTGGGTCTCCGATTGCAATAAGTCTGTGGTTTTTTCCAATCCTTGTGTGAAACGGTTTTGACGGATTCTATACGCTTCTTGCGATTGTTCGAAAGCTAATTTGGATAAACTAACTTTGTTTTCGGCGTCTTTTAATTGTCGATTTATTTTGTTCAACTCTAATTGACTTTGTTTTTTGTATTGGTCAGTTTCTGCTTCAGCTTTCTGAAAATCGGCTTTTGATTTGTTATATTTCCCAATGGATTTGTAACCATCAAAAACATTCCAAGATAATTGGGCTCCTACTAAATAGCCTTTGGCTGAAGTACCCATGAAGTTCTTATCATACATTTCATAACTTCCAAATGCATTTAATCGTGGTAAGAAATTCATTTTACTTGAAAGCATCATCTTCTGATAGGCATTAGTCGATTTAGTCATCGCCTGAATGTCTTTTCTGTTCTCTGATACTGTTGTATTGATAGCTTCTACTGCAATGGTGCTTTCTAAAGCTTCTGCAGGTTTATAGATTTTACCTTTGGTATCTTCATTCAATAGAAAAGCTAAATAATCAGATGCATTTTGAATATTACTTTTAGCAAATTGCAATTGATTGGTGATTTCATTTATCCGAACCTGAACGTTTAGAAAATCGGTTTTTTGCAATAAACCTTGTTTGAAGTAATTTTCGACTAACTTAAAATTTGCTTTTCCTGTCATATCTGCTTTTTCTAAAACAGTTACAGCACGATATGCCAATTGCAATTGCATATAGGCTTTAGAAACCTCTAATTCTAAATACTCTTTAGTACGATCTGTTTGCAATTGGTATGCATCCATTTTAGCTCTTGCCGCTTGTCTGCCATAAATGCCATCGACATTGATTAATGGTTGCTGGATTTCTACTTTAGTAGCAAAATTTTGCGTTCGCACAGGGTTGTTCAATAAATCGGGGTTGAAATCCATTGCGGTTAAAATGGCCTGATTTAATTTAGAACCAAAAGCCATCAACGGATTAGTGGTAACCATCCCGGTATGTGACACATTGATGTTGGGCAAAAAAAGGGAGTTGGATTGTTCATAATCAGCTTGAGCTGATGCATAGGTTTTCTCGGCAATTTTAAGTTGTAGATTTTTATCTGCTACTTTTTGCAGTAAGTCCTTTTTAGAAATAGACAAGGTATCTTGACTAAAAC
Organism: uncultured Bacteroidota bacterium; assembly: GCA_903913315.1. GTDB lineage: Bacteria > Bacteroidota > Bacteroidia > Flavobacteriales > Flavobacteriaceae > Flavobacterium. Next base: position 71,052 of record CAIWKX010000121.1, read on the forward strand.
CAAAAACGGAACTTAAAACTGTTCCTGTAAAAATGAGATATTTTATTTTCTTCATAATTTTTTATCTGAATTATGAAGCAAAAATAGAAGGGTAAAAATGGCTCTACAGTCACAAATGTTACAGAGGTCTATTTTTAATACTTTTAGTTACTAAAATCAAAAAATCATCAGTAAGTAGTTTTGATTTACTTGTTAGACTAGATGTACTAAAATGATAATTAGTCTTATACCAAAACCAAGTAGCTACGGTTTTGATTTACGAAGTCTTTTATAATAAGTAAGGAAAAAATTTATTCGTTTTTGATTTGTAGGATTGGTATTCTGGAAATTTATTTTGCAATTGTTTCTCTTCGTATTGCGTTTTGAAATGAAATAAAATAAAAAGGAGTGTTGCAATTATTATTTTATACCCTGAATCTTTAGATACACCATATCCAAAAAAGATTAATATCAATCCAGAATATATAGGATGGCGTATTACTTTATATAATCCATTTTGTAATAAAACAGAATGTGTTTTAGGGGTCGGAAATGGTGAAAGATTTTTATTTAATTGCAAAATGGCGATTATGACAATCAATAAACCTATAGTAGCAATCATTAAACTAACCATTTTTAATATATGAGAAACTCCTAAAGACCAATCTAAATCTATTGTATATAGAATAAACAATAGAAATTGAGTACTAACCAATAACACATCTTTAGGATGAATTCTCATATTTTTTTTGTTCCTATAAATCGAACAACAGAGCCTTTTCCTTGATGGTAAGGACCTTCATCTAAATCAACAATAGTGGTAGTAATAAATTTAAAGTCAATGGTTGGAAATTCATTTCGAATATCTTCCTCTGAAAATAACATTTCTAATTGTTTTGGTCCTCCAGAGTTGAATCCCAATTGCTTCTTACTAAAAGCTTCAAAAATAATTACACCATTTGGCTTTAATAAAGTTGCTAGTATAGCATGAAATTCTTTTCTCAAAGTATAAGGCACATGAGCAAAAATTAAAACCAAACCCTCAAAACTATTTTTATCATAGTGCAATGTTTCTACTGTACCCACTTGATAATCAATAATAGTATTATTTTTTATTGCTAATTTTTGGGCTTTTATTTTTCCTTCTTCGCTACTATCAAAAGCTGCAACTTCATATCCTAATTGTGCTAAAAAAACTGAATTTCGACCTTCTCCATCAGCAGGAAAAAGCACTTTTCCTTTTGGTATTTTGGTATAATTTTCTTTTAAAAAATCGTTGGGTTTTTGCCTATAAGCATATTCTATTTCCGAATATATTTGGTTCCAGAATTCCTTCATATATAATGCTAATTTAATTTAGCAAATTTGAGCTATTTTAATAAATAGTTTTGCTACAAAAGTTACATTAAATTACTATTTCAACTGAAGCTCTATGTAATTTAATTCGCCCTTGTCTTTCCAGTGCTTTTAATAATCTAGAAATAACTACTCTTGAAGTATTAAGATCGTATGCTATTTCTTGGTGGGTATTAAAAATTTCTCTTGAATTATTGATTTTAGATTTATCAAAAAGGTAGTTTAGTACTCGTTCTTCCATATTCATAAACGCTAAACTATCAATAGCCGAAAGCATTTCTTTTAGTCTGTTGTTATAACTATTAAATACATAATTCCTCCAACTTTTGTATTTACCTAACCATTCTTCCATTTTGAAAACAGGAATCATTATAACCTGTCCATCTGTTTCCGCTACAGCTCGTATTTCGCTTTTGGTTTCTCCCATGCAACATGCCATTGTCATCGCACAAGTATCTCCTTTTTCAATAAAATATAATAAAAGTTCTCCTTCATCAAAATCTTCTCTTAATATTTTTATAGCGCCTTCAATAAGTAAAGGCATTTTTTTTATGTAGTCACCAAAGTCAATTAAAATATCATCTTCTTTAAAATCACGTAGTAGTGATACATTGGCAATCTCCTCAATTAAAGGTTCTTCAAAAATATGACTATAAGCTTGTATAATAATTTCTTTCATTTTTTGTTGTTGTTGGTGGATATATAATACATCAGTAACTGAAGTCAATTGATTGAAATAATCTATTATAGCAAATATAATTATTATTATTTCAGAAATCAGAGAAAGTCAAAATTACGATAAAAGTGTACATCAACTTACCTTGAAAAGGCATTTGTATTGAAAATGATAAATTGCCTTATTTTTGTAAAATTAAAAGACAAAATTGATAAATAAAAAACCGTCTCTATTTTTTGAGACGGTTTCTTCCTTACTATAAAAACTACCTATTCAAATAAGCATAAATCTCATCTTTTAAATGCAGTAATTTAGTTTTTAATTCATGAGCGAATTCATCTATAACAACTTCTTCACCCGAATTTATTCGGTACACTTGATTTTCAACGCTATGGTATTCATCAAATAATGCACTAAAATGGGTGTCATCAATTTTAAGTTGATGTATTTTTTCCTGATATTGAGGAAACTCGTGGAGTAAATCGTGTCTTTCCATGATAAAATAAGTATTTGGTTAATTAATATATTAATGACAGCTGGCAGTAGCTTTTACAACTAAACTCATTGTACTAGGGGACAAATAAGGGATGCTTAACCCTAGTCCTCGAATAATAAAAAGTGCGCCAATAAAAATTGTGACAACTGGAATTATTTTTTGCAATTGGCTTCGCAAGGGAAGCGATAAAAAATGGGAAACATAAACAACGGCAGTCATCATCGGAATCGTACCCAATCCGTAGAGTAACATATACGTCACACTCATCGTTACGTTTTGCATCGCGATGGCGCCAAACAAGGCGGCATACACTAAACCACAAGGCAAAAATCCGTTAAGTAGCCCTATCGCAAATAAAGCATCTGGAGATTTACGTTTGAATTGCTGCCCTAAACTGCTTTTCACTTTGGAAACAATTCTGTAAACAGGTTTCGAAAAATTATATTTCATAAACACTTTATCGGGAACAAGCGCGATAGTAATCATTAGAATTCCAACCGTGATAGAAAGTTGCTGCTGAATGCCTGCCATAAAAAAGCCTTTTCCTAAAATGCCAAAAAGAAACCCTAAAGTAGCATAAGCAAACAATCTTCCAAAATGATAAATCAGAATCTGTAGCACTTTTTTGGCAGGATGATGATGATCTACCGGTAACATCACGGCAATGGGTCCACACATACCAATACAGTGTAAACTACTAATTAAGCCAAAAAGTAAAGCAGAATAAAGCATGATTTAGTTGCTATTTAGGAAAGCTATTCTAATATTTTAACTTCAATTAAAAAGTGCTATCAAAATCATTGTTTAATATAAAGTTCCTCTTTGTTAAGGTATTTTTTGTCTCGATATGTCCAATCAATGTTAATGTCCCAACGACCGCCAACCAGATTACTATTAGGTATGAGCAAATGTGGACTAGTTAATGAAATAGGAATTTCAAAATCTAGCTTCTGGTTGGACGGTCTGTATAAGGACACTTTTCCTTGTATGGTTTTATAATCAAAATCAGCAGGGAAATCAATACTGATTCCCTCAGCTACCAATTTTACAATAACTTTATCATTCTTTAAATCGTAAGCATTTTGCTCTTTATCCAAATCTTGTTGTGCCAGCAATTCCTTTTTATAATATTCGTTTAAGACCAGTTCATTATCAAACTTATGATCCGTAACAATACGGAATACAAAGAATAAAATAAAACTCAAAAAAAGAGCAAATGCAATCACTATTCCTGTTCCCCAATTAATTTTCATAGTATTTTTTTTTAATTAAAACTTCTAGGTCCAATAAAGTTCGTGGTTTCTGTATCAAGTAAATCGTTACCATTATAAGCCTCAATCTTCAAATTAGTTTTATCTCCTTCCAAATAAGAAGGATTGATTTCTATAAATAATGTCCCTTCGGTCAACTCTTGTTTTTTAACTACAAAATGATCATTACCCACCAATTTGATAGTTCCTTTCGGAGAAACCAATTTAAAGTAAACATCATTAAAATCCCTTTCAGTTTTATTGACCACCTTAAAGGTATAAATATTACTTATATTTTGTCCCTTATGTTGAAACAATTGCCCAGGTAAGTGTAATATTGTAGCTTCTACATCATTTCTCAAGAACAACATGCCGATGAAAACCCCTGTCAGTATAAACAATACAGAAGCATACCCTTTCATTCTAGTAGTAAAAACAAATTTTTCTTTTTTGACAATCTCATCTTCACTAGCATACCGAATCAACCCTTTAGGCATTCCTATCCCTTCCATGATGGTATCACATTCGTCGATGCAAGCGGTGCAATTAATGCACTCCAATTGCGTTCCATTACGGATGTCAATTCCTGTAGGGCAAACATGAACACAAAGCTTACAATCGATACAGTCACCTTTACCCGAATTCGCTCTATCTTCTTGTTTATTGAACTTCGCTCTTCCTAATTCCTTTTCTCCTCGAACATGATCATAAGCGACAATAATTGATTTATTATCCAATAATGCTCCTTGCAATCGTCCATACGGACAAGCGATGATACAAACTTGTTCTCGAAACGAAATGTAAATAAAGTAGAAAACATAGGTAAATATAATTAAAGCGATTAATGTACTAGTATTATGTAGTGGTCCTTCGGTCACAAATTTAAGAACCTCATCTCCACCAATTAAATAAGCTAAAAATACATTGGCAATAAGAAAAGAAACCACATAAAAGACAAACCATTTGATCACTCTCTTTCTGATTTTCTCTGTATCCCAGGCCTGTTTTGACAAGCGAATCTGAGCACCTCTATCACCTTCTATCCAAAACTCAAGTCTACGGAAAACCATCTCCATAAAAATGGTCTGCGGACAAAACCAACCACAGAAAATTCGGCCAAACGCGACCGTAAATAAGGCCAAACTCACTACCCCAATAATCATCACAATGACAAAAATGTGAAAGTCTTGAGGCCAAAATGGAAAACTAAAAATATTGAACTTGCGCTCTAATACATTGAATAGCAAGAACTGATTTCCATTGATTTTAACAAAGGGCGCTGAAAATAAAAATAATAATAAAAAATAGCTCAACCATTTTCTTCTATCATAAAATTTTCCTTTAGGTATTTTAGCGAAAACCCAAGATCTTTTCCCTTGCTTATCAATAGTTGCAATACTATCTCTAAAATCTTCGTCTGGCAATTTTGACATTATTTTTTATATTTTAATAACCTACAAGTCCCGATCGTAATCGGGACTTATATCTTTATTTATTGCGGTGTAACTACTTTCGCAGCCTCTTTTCCTGGTTCGGTTAATGCAGGTTGAGCAGTAGCTTTTGGTGCTGCTTCATCCACCCATTTTTTAGCTTCTGGCTCTGTTGGTTTTGGATTCACCGGTTTAGAACCTTGAAGGGATAAGACATAACTAGCCACTTTTTGAATTTCGGTGGGTTTGATAGTCGCTTTCCAAGAAATCATTCCTTTTCCATCACGACCACCCTCCATAATAGTGTTGAATACATTTTTAATACCTCCACCATTAATCCACATGTCATCTGTCAGGTTAGGACCAATTTGTCCTCCCGCATCAGGTCGATGACAGGCTACGCAATTTTTCATAAAAATGTCTTTACCAGCAGCCAAACTTGCGGCATCAGTCAATAAAGTAACTTTATCTTTACTCATCTGATCTGGCGCTGTTTTGTTGTATTCCGCTACGGCAATCTTAGCAGCCGCAACTTCCTTATCAAACTCTTGTGCCTGAGTGTCGCCACCCATAATCTCAAAACGAACTAAGTAAACAACAGCAAAAATAATGGTGCAATAGAACAAGTACACCCACCAAGGAGGCAATACGTTATCCAACTCTTTAATACCATCGTAATTGTGCTCTAACATCACATCGGCCTCTTGTTCTATTTCTTTAGAACGCGTCAGTTTTTTCATGATGTTTTTATAAAAAGCACTTTCCGTAAACGGTAAGGATTGTGCTTCATCCAATTGTTTTTTCTGCTCCTCAGTCAATAAGTGATACGTCACTTTATCCACAGCACTCACTACAATTTCTATAGCTATTAAAAGAAATAGAAATACGCCTAGAAACAACAACACCATGGGATACTTTATAAAAGCGGGTTGGTTTCCTGAATCAATAAAATATTCCATTGCACAAAAAACTGCTGCAAATATCACTGGAACTCTTACGTATGATGGAATTAATTTTTTCATAGTATAAATCGTTATGAGGATTAATCTTTAATTGGTAATTCGCTTAATTCTTTAATTTTGTCTTTATTATAGGTAAATACCCAGAAAAAAAGACCTACAAAAAAAGTAAAGCATATCAGTAATGAAATAATAGGGTATACTGCGACACCAGCTATGGTTTCTAGACTTTGTTGTACAAATTTTAACATGGCTTCTTATTTTTTAACTTTAATATCAGTTCCAAGACGTTGCAAGTACGCAATCATAGCCACAATTTCCCTGTCTTTCATCGGTACAAATTTCTCTCCCTTAGCCGCTGCTTTTTGTTTACTATCTTCATACGATTTCACAAAGTCAGGGTCGTTAGTTAAGTTTTTTTCAATAGCCGCTGCTTGTGTTTGAATGCTTTGTTGTGCATTGGCAATGTCAGCATCAGTATAAGGAACTCCTAAAGATTTCATCGCTTTCATCTTAGTCTCTGTCAACGAATAATCCATTGGTGTATTATCATACAACCAAGTATAGGCTGGCATAATTGAACCTGGCGAAGTACTTCTTGGATCCCACATATGGTTAAAATGCCAATTGTCATTGTATTTTCCACCTTCTCTATGTAAGTCGGGACCAGTACGTTTAGAACCCCATAAGAAGGGATGATCATAAACATATTCCCCAGCTTTAGAATAATCACCATAACGGGCTACTTCAGAACGGAACGGACGAATCATTTGTGAGTGACAACCCACACAACCTTCACGGATGTACAAATCACGGCCTTGCAATTCAAGCGGTGTATACGGTTTAACAGAAGCTATCGTCGGAATATTAGATTTCACCATAATAGTAGGTACAATTTGAATAATACCTCCAATCAAAATGGCTACTGTAGCTAACAAGGTCAATTGAATAGGTCTTCTTTCCAACCATCCGTGCCATTTTTCTCCTTTTAATCTTCCAGCAGTTATTTTTTGTAATGCAGGAGCTTCAGCCAATTCATCTTCAACAGCAGAACCTTGTTTCACTGTTTTGATAATGTTGTACACTAATACAAGCGTACCTATAAGATATAAAGTACCTCCAACAGCTCTCAACCAATACATTGGCATGATTTGAGTTACAGTTTCAAGGAAGTTACCATATTGTAGCGTTCCATCTGGTTTGAATTGTTTCCACATAGAAGCTTGAGTAAACCCAGCAACATACATCGGTAAGGCATAGATAATAATCCCTAAAGTACCAATCCAGAAATGGAAGTTGGCTAATTTTTTAGAGAATAATTCGGTTTTAGTCATTCTAGGAATTACCCAGTAGATAATACCAAAACACATAAATCCGTTCCACGCTAGGGCACCAACATGTACGTGGGCAATAATCCAATCGGTAAAGTGAGCAATAGCATTCACATTTTTAAGAGACAACATCGGTCCTTCAAACGTAGCCATACCATAACCCGTAATCGCTACTACAAAGAATTTCAATACGGGTTCTTCTCTTACTTTATCCCAAACACCTCTTAAAGTTAATAATCCATTAATCATACCACCCCAAGAAGGCGCAATCAACATCACAGAGAATACAACACCTAAATTTTGTGCCCAGTCTGGAAGAGATGAGTACAACAAGTGGTGAGGTCCTGCCCAGATGTATAAGAAGATTAAAGACCAGAAGTGAATAATAGACAATCGATAAGAATATACCGGACGATTCGCTGCTTTAGGAACAAAGTAGTACATCAATCCTAAGAACGGAGTTGTCAAGAAAAAGGCAACCGCATTGTGTCCGTACCACCATTGTACTAAGGCATCTTGTACCCCAGCATAAACAGAATACGATTTCATAGCAGAAACCGGTAACTCCAAACTATTAAAAATATGAAGGACGGCAACAGTCACAAACGTAGCGATATAAAACCAAATTGCTACATACAGGTGACGCTCCCTTCTTTTTAAGATGGTTCCAATCATGTTGATACCAAAAACTACCCAAATTAAGGCAATAGCAATATCAATAGGCCATTCTAATTCGGCATACTCTTTAGAACTGGTATAACCTAAAGGAAGTGAAATAGCAGCGGCTACGATAATTAATTGCCATCCCCAAAAGTGAAGATTACTTAAAAAATCGCTGAATAATCTCGCTTTAAGCAAACGTTGTAAGGAATAATAAATTCCCGCAAACATAGCGTTTCCTACAAAGGCAAAAATCACCGCGTTGGTATGTAAAGGTCTCAATCGCCCAAAACTTAAAAACGATACTCCGTGTGTTAAGGTTGGGAAAAGAAACAGAACGGCTAAGATAAGCCCTACTAACATTCCTACTACACCAAAAACGATACTAGCGTAGAGAAATTTCTTTACAATTTTGTTGTCGTAATAAAATTGTTGCATTTCCATAATTAAATTGGTTTTTGTTCTTCTTTTTTGTTTGTATTTGTTGTGGTTTTAATTTTCAGTTCATCGTCAAAAAGCATTCTGACGGAAGGGGTATAATCGTCATCAAACTGCCCACTTCTTACCGCTCTAATGAAAGCATATAGAAATACAATGGCAACCAGTATACTGATGGAGATTAATAAATAAATGACACTCATACCTTAAATTTGTGTTAACAAAGTTACTTCTACTCGTTTTTAAAAAATATGATATTTATCATACCTCTTTTTTTTTGTTCATATAAACTTACGAATTATTTGGATACCTTCGAAAAAATGGTACTCATAATAGTAACAAAGCTTACTATGGTTATTGTGCTCAGCGGCATGATAATAGCCGCCACTATCGGGTGTAAATTACCCGTTACCGCGTAGCTCAACCCCACTACATTATATAATAAAGACAGGGTGAAACTCATATAAATTATTTTCATGGCATTCTTAGAAAACTGCATAAAAAAGCCAATCTTTTGAAACTGCGAAGCATCCAATATCCCGTCGCAAGCCGGTGAAAACACATTCACATCCTCTGAAATAGAGATGCCGATGTTACTTTGGGCTAAGGCGCCTGAGTCATTCAACCCATCGCCCACCATCATCACATTCTTTCCTTGTTGTTGCAATTGTTCTATATAGGTTAACTTTTGCTCTGGAGTCTGATGGAATACTAAGGTAGTACTCGCCGGTAACATTTTCTCTAATATCTTACGTTCCCCATCGTTATCGCCTGATAATACCACTAAGTTATAGCTTTTCGCCAATCGCTCAAACAGTTGCTCCAATCCGACTCGGTACTGGTTGTTGAATACATAGCTTCCTTTATAGACACCATTGATTTCAACATGCACCTTGGTTTTCTTATGGGTGTTCTCACTCATGTGCGCCAAGAATTGCGAAGAACCTAATTTAATAGTACCTTCTTCAAAGGTGGCATAGATTCCTTTGCCAAGGATTTCCTCAAAATGGGTAGGGTCCATCCTATTTTGTTTTGGAATAAAATCATACAAACGTCGGCTTAAGGGATGATTGGAACCGCGCAAAGCATTGCATAATAATTGCAATTCAAAATCATTTAATACTGCACCTTCATACGTAATCGAGGTCTTTTTGTTGGTGGTTATCGTTCCTGTTTTATCAAAAACGATAGTGTCTACTTTGGCCAATTGCTCAATGACCATCGCATTTTTAAGATACAACTTTCGATTCCCCATGATGCGCAACACATTCCCTTGAGTGAACGGAGCAGTTAAAGCTAAAGCGCACGGACAAGCGACAATAAGAATGGCGGTAAAGACATTAAAGGCGGTATCCACACTAATGAATATCCAATACAAGAAAGAAACCAACGCCAATCCTAATAAGGCTGGGGTAAAATAACGACTGATTTTGTCCGTGATGGTTTTGTGCTTGATGTCGACTTTCTTCTGAAAAACATCATTGCTCCACAATTGGGTGAGATAACTTTGAGAAACAGAAAACAAGACTTCTATCTCTATGACTTTCCCTATTTGCTTCCCACCTGCAAAAACTTTATCGCCTGATTTTTTCTCGATGGCTACCGCTTCTCCGGTAACGAAACTATAATCTATCGATGCCTTTTCGGAAATCAAAATACCATCCACAGGAATCAGCTCTTGGTTTCTAATTAGCAGCCTATCCCCTTTTTCAATGTCATAGACTTGCACGGGTAGTTCTGTACCGTCGGGTAAGATTTTTGTAATGGCAATAGGGAAATAGGATTTGTAATCGCGTTCAAACGAAAGGAAACTGTAGGTTTTCATTTGGAATAACTTCCCTAACAGCATAAAGAAAATCAAGCCGCACATGCTGTCGAAGAAGCCTTGTCCGTAATCAAAAATAATGTCGACGGTACTTCGAACGAACATGACGATGATCCCTAAAGCAATGGGGATTTCGATGTTCAACATTTTGGCTTTGATGCTGCGCCAAGCCGCTACATAATAGCCACTGGCGGAATATAAGAAGGACGGCAGCGAAAGTGCAAATATCAACCAACGCAAGAAACCGCGGTACTGATTGATCCAAAATTCGTTGACTTCAAAATATTCGGGGAAGGAAAGTAACATAATGTTTCCAAAACAGAAAAAAGCCACTCCTATCTTATAGACCAAACTGCGGTCGACAGTCTTTTTACCTTCCTCATAATTATCCAAACTGATGTAAGGCTCATACCCTATTGAACACAATAGTTCAAAAATCTGTTTCAAATTGGTCTTTTCGGGATTGTAAGTGATTCTTACTTTCTTTTCAGGGAAGTTGACAATGGAGTTGCCGATGCCTTCTTGAAGCCGTTGTAGATTCTCCAATATCCAAATGCAGGAACTGCAATGGATGTGGGGAATGTAAAGCGAAACGATATGAGTACCTTCTTCTTGAAAATCAAGAAGTCGTGCTACAATAGTGTCGTCGCCTAAGAAGTCGTATTTGCCGTTGATGTCCAGTGGAGTGGCACCCGGAGATGCTTGAAAGTCATAATAACAAGACATATCATTGAGGCTAAAGATTTCATACACAGTCTTACAACCGTTGCAACAGAAATACTTATCATCAAATGCAATCTCGTCTTTTTTTATAATTTCATTACCACAATGGAAACAATTTGATGTGTCCATAATTTGCTCATTTTTACCTACTGCAAAATTACTTTATAAATATAGTAGAAAAAATGATAATTGTCATACAAATTCGTAATTTTGTCATCCAAAATAAACTCAATTCGTATGGGCAAGTGTGAACAGTGTATTGTTAGAGAATTCAGTTCTCTAAAAGCTCTAAATAAAGACGAACTTTTGCGTATGGCCGATTGCAAGACTTCCTATACTATTAAAAAAGGAGAACCAATATTTGAAGAAGGAGAAAGTGTGAATGGGATTTTCTGCGTTAAGGATGGGGTGTGCAAGCTCTCTAAGCTAAGTGCTAATGGTAAAGACCAGATCGTAAAATTGGTGAAACCGGGTGAATTATTGGGACAACGTTCGTTAATTAGTGACGAACCGGCTAATCTTACAGCAGTCGCTCTTGAAGATATGGAAGTGTGTTTTATTCCGAAGAGTGAAATCATGGGATTCTTTAATGAGAACAATCAGTTTTCGATGAATGTGATGAAAACCATTTGCGGCGATTTGAAAGAAGCGGATGACCACATGGTGTCAATGGCACAAAAAAGCGTGAAAGAACGTTTGGCGGAAACCTTACTTTATTTGGAGGATACGTTTGGTAAGAACGAAGATGGCACACTACACATCCAACTCTCTCGAGAGGAACTCGCGGGAATGATTGGAACCGCCACTGAAAGCTGCATCCGATTGTTATCGGAAATGAACAAAAGCGGTTTGATCGACTTAGTGGGTAAAAAAATAGCGATAATCGATAGAAGTAAATTAAAGCGAATGGCTGAATAGAACATTCAGCCATTCGTTTTTATAGAGGCCTTATGAGTTTGACTTGTCAGGTTTTTTTTGTTGTGGAAGGGGGATTCGAGAACATTTCGAGAGCCTCAGGCACCTTTGCTTTCGATACTGCTAGCGAGGAACTGGTGGCTGAGGCACTCGAAGCATCGCGGGATCAGTGACCACTGAACACTCATCAATGCCTAAGCGTGTAAATACTAGGATGATCGGTAAACGGAAATGGATCCGAAGGATTCTTATCGGAATGATGAAATTCAAATTCAGTTTGCCCTGTATTAATTACCACTGGCAAAACAAAGGTACAAGGTATAGGTTTACCATCTTGCATCGCGGGTATCCATTTTGGAGAAAGTTTTAAAACCCGTACTATTTCGTCTGCAGTACCAAAACCAAGAGCCTTCAACACTCTTATATCAGTTAGCGTTCCATCAATTCCCACCACAAAAGAAACGATAATTTTTCCGTTTAAACCCTCCTCCTCAGGAACTCTAAAATTAGACGAAATGAATTTATAAAAAGCCGGTATTCCCCCATTAAAAGAAGGTTGTACCTCTATCTTATCAGTTGTAGTAATAGCGGGTTCAGAAACCGCAGGCGGTGGTGGTTGCAACGTTAAAGGTAAATTATATCGTACTCTCACTTTAGCGCCATTCACTTCCCCAGGAATCCACACAGGACTGGTTTTTAGCACTCTAACCGCTTCTGCTCCGGTGCCAAAACCCATATCGCGAAGGGCTTTCACATCGGTGATTGTACCATCTTTTTCAATAACAAAAGAAGTAAATACCTTACCTCCCGTAAATTCTTTAGCGGTGGGAAGGTTGAAATTATCAGAAACGTATTGGTAAAACGATTTAATTCCACTTGGGTAAACAGGTTCTTTATCCACTCCCGAGCTGGTATACACAAGAGTATCATTCACCGCCGTCGCGGTTTGTGCCGAAATAACGATAGGGAATACTAAAATTAAAAAGAACCATAGCTTATGATGAAGTCTTGACGTTACATTCTGAAAATTGTTCATAGTAGTATTTTTTTAGTGGCTCTATAAAGGATGCTTGTATTCTATTATTGTATTGAAGTTCTTTCTACTCTTTGTAATAAAAAGTCAAATTTAAAAATAATAAAGTCGCTAAGATAAAATTAAGGTTATTTTTTTGTGATGGTGCCTTCGAGTGCCAAGCAAGGGTGCCTTCGAGTGCCTCAGGCACCGTTGCTTTCGATTACGATACTCCTAGCCAGGAACCGGTGGCTGAGGTGCCACATTGAGGCTCTCAAAATGCTCTCGAAGCCACCTATCCTATTTTTATTCTAATGTCATTTCTACTAATTCTACCGTCACTTCGAGTGATCCCGATGACAATCGGGATTGTATCGAGAACTATAGAACTACTAGTATTAGTATCTCCAAAATACTACCCATAACGTCTTTTGACATCCTATATTGGATGTTTTAATTTCTTTTTTCCTTTGTTTCTTTTTTCCTTGATGAAAAAAGAAACAAAAAAATCAAGACTGCGAATACTCATCGGTCAAATTAGTTTTTGAATGCTAAAAGAAAAGAATTGTTCATGCGTTTATATTTTATTGGTATTCAC
>CAIWKX010000122.1 GCA_903913315.1 uncultured Bacteroidota bacterium
ACGGGTCGGGCTGTCCGTTCTATCTTTTCTTTTTTAAAGAAAAAAAGAAAAGGATGCCACTTCCATCCCTAACGCAGCCCCTAGTCCAATACAACTAACATTCAAAAGATCAAAAATCGTTAATCTTCAATCGTTAATCCTCTAGCTTGCGCAAGCGTCACTCTTATACTCACAAACTAAATAAAAAGCCACTTCCCCAAAGTGTTCAATAGTACCGTGATGCTCTGCGAAGTCATTCGTTAGTAGCGCACCAACATAATAAAACTCCGTGATTCTCTTTGCCCTCCTTTGTGTAACGCTGTGTAACCAAAACCAATTTCCAATATAAAAACTGCTCCCAACATTTTAATCACGACCAGCTTTGAATAAGACTAAAAAACCTTTCAGACCCACTTTATTTCTTAAAGGGATGCTTCTACATGCTTCAAAATAACATTTATTACAATAAAGTTAATTTACCTTAAAGTAAGTTTGAATTACCATTAAAAGGAGTTAGTTAACTTTATATTATGTTTAATTTACTTTAAGTAAAGTTTAATTTACTTTAAATAAGGTGTAATTAACTCTATTTTTTGGTAATTTTACTTTGATATAAAGTAAAATTACCTAATTTTGTGGTTAGCTTACTATTATTAATTTAATTCTTATTGTTATGCCTAATAGACTTCCTTTTCCGAGTGCAGAAGGTGAATTGCACATTTATTTTCAGTATAATGTTGCCTATTTGATAGCTAATGCTACGCGTTTGAATATTGATACTGACCGGCAAAATGCATTGACGCAATTATTAAATGATTGGGTTGCTATTTATCCAAAGTCAACCAATCGTGACTTACGAACCAAGACCATCACGATAAATAAGAACAAGATTAGAGAAGATTTAATGAAGGCGATGCGTAATATATTCAATGATATTCCTGAAACTACTTTTACGGAAGAAGATAGAGTGACTTTTAATTTACCCAAGAAAAAAGGCTATCGTTCAGCGCCGCCTATTCCAACAACGGTTCCTGTAGTGAGGATAAATATTAATAATAGATTGCAACATCATATTAGTTTTTTTAATGAAGGGGCGTCAAAAGCCAAGCCTTATTTAGTTAGAGGATGCCAAATATGGTATAAAATTGGTTTGCCTCCCATTGATGTAACTGAAATGAGCTATATGATTACAGCACCAAGAGCATCACACAGTCATGATTTTAATGGGCAACATGCAGGGAAAATGGTGTATTATTGGCTTCGATGGGAAAACACCGCAGGACAAACCGGCCCTTGGAGTAACCAAGTCATGGCGACTATTGCGGGGTAATATCATCAAAAAAGTTCAATGTCACTTAGATTGTTATCCAGCTTGATCAACTTTAAACCAATCCAACCGCCAATGTAAATTGGCGGTTTTTTTATTCTAATTTGTTTATTTATTTGTATTTGGTAATATTAATACATTAGATTATAAAATTTATCAATCAATCCTAAAGAATTTGGTCATTATTTTATTTTATTTTTTAAAAATAAATTTATTTAAAAAAAGACAAAAACTAATGATTGATTTTTTTAATTTTGAAAAGAAGAAAGTAAAACAAAACTTTGATTTCATTACTTTCACACTCGTTATACACAATGAAAAAAACAGTAACCTATTTATTTGCCTCACTACTATTAGTATGCCATTATAATACAAGGGCTCAGTATAACAATCTTATTGGTAAAAAGTATCCTCAACGTGTAATAAATTTGTATAAAATTTACGGAAATGTCATTTCTGCAAAAGACACCATAGCAGCAAATATAATAGTTTCTAATTTACGAACATTAGCAATCAAGAATAATGATAAAGAATTAGAAATAGAGGCTGATTTTATTAAAGCTCTAGATTATGAACATAAACATTATAATCAGTTTCAAAAAGGAATAAAAGAATTACAAAAAGTAGCTGTCAAAGCTCAATCAAATAATTATGAAGTTATACTTCCTAAAATATATCGTGTAATAGGAGAAGCATATTGGGAAGGAATGAATAATTATGAACTTGCATTTGAGAATTATTATAAAATGCTTAAAGTCCAAAATCAATTTACTGATTTGCAATGCCCTGACAAAGCACTTAATTTTGTTACAATAGGTAATGCTTTTTACTTTTTCAATGATTGTAAAAGTTGTATTAATAATATGAGAAAGGCATTAGACGTTTCAACAACTGACTTTTCTGTGAAACAAAAAAATACAGCTAATAATACTATTGGTTTAATTTATCAACAAATGGGTAAGTTAGATAGTGCCGACTTTTATTTTCAACGTATTATTAATCTAAAAGAAAACTATCGTTTAAAGGAATGGATAGCAATTTCAAAAGGTAATTTAGGATACAATAAATATTTAAGAGGAAAGTATACAGAAGCACTACCACTAATGAAAGAAGATGTTGATCAAGCTATCTTGTCTTCTGATTATGGATTAGCAACAACCTCTTTAGTTCATTTAGCAGAAACATATTTAAAATTAGGCAAAAATAGTGAAGCAGAAGAAACTGCCTCAAAAGCAATTGAATATGCAAGAAAATCCAAAGAATATAGAAGATGGGAAAACTTATATCCTTTATTAGCAAAAATCAATATTCAGAACCAAAACAAAGAATTGGCAAAATTTTATCTTGATTCTGCCATTACTGTAAAAGATAGTTTACGAAAAAAATTCTCTGCATTACAATTACTTCGAGTAAATCAAAAACTTGATAGGGAGACACAAATTAAATTAAACAACGAAAAACAACGAAAAACAGCACAACGTAATTATCTAATAGTATTGATTTTAATTTTAGTAGTTTTATCTCTTTATGTTTATTTTAATCAAAAGAAAAATAGCAAACAGAAACAATTGATACATGATTTAAAGTTAAAACAAATGAACGGAGAGCTATGTAATGCTACTTTACAATTAAAACAATTTACCGAACAAATTAATAACAAAAGAAAATTAGTAAAAGATTTAGAAAGCAAATTGAATAAGCAAGATAATAACGAATTATTAAACCAGTTGCAGGAAAGTACCATTTTAACAGATGAAGAATGGGAACAATTCCGTAAATTATTTGAAAAGGTACATTCTGGTTTTTTAATTCGTTTAAAAGAAAAACTACCTAATCTTTCTCCGGCAGAAATAAGATTTATGACTTTAGCCAAACTAAAGTTTGATAATAAAGAAATGGCATCTACATTAGGCGTCTCTCCTGAAAGTATTCGAGTTACACGTTATCGATTACGCAAAAAAATAAATTTACCTGAAGATGGTGATTTAGAAGAATTAGTGAACATGGTTTAAGTTCACATAATAGCATCATTTTTTTACTACAAAGATTATATATTCTTATTCAACTCTTTTTTTTAAAGGGGATGGATGATATTTTGTTTTATCAGTCGCAACAATTTTAGCCTTACTATTTCCACTTATGTAACGTTTTTGTAACGCTACATAGTTGCATCCTCTTTCTTGTTTCCTATACTTTTGTCCGATATATAACAATAGTAGTTACTATTGTTTATGTAATTAAAATCAATAAAATAATTTAACAGCAAAAGTACAAGTAACAAATGTGGCGACTACGCAGTAAATTTTATGATAAATCAAATCCTTACAATTTTCTCATTAAGTAGAAAAAAAATCAAAAGGTTATTAAATATATTAGTTGTCTTTGCATCGATAAATTGCATTGCACAAAATGCCTACATTACAAATTATGGTGACGGCACGGTTACTGTAGTTAACACTGCAACCAATACTATAACAACTACTTTTGCAGTAGGTAGCGGTCCACAAGGCGTATGTGGCAAACCTGATGGAAGCACTGTATATGTTGCAAATAGTAATAGTAATACGGTTAGTGTAATAAACACCGCTGACAACACCATAACCACTACTATTTCAGTAGGTTTCGCTCCGGATGGAGTATGTATAAGTCCTGATGGAACCAAAGTATATGTTGCAAATACCAATAGCAATAGCGTAACTGTAATAAACACAGCGTCTAATACAGCAATAGGTACTATAGGAGTAGGAAGTCAACCACAGGGAATAATTACAAGTCCTGATGGCACTAAAGTTTATGTTGCATATTCATCTGGAATAAATGTAATAAATACCATTACCAACACTGTTACAGCTTCAATTGGAATAGGAAGCGGACTTAATGGAATATGTATTAGCCCTGATGGAACAAAAGTGTATGCTTCTAATTTTGATTATGACAATGTACGGGTTATTGACACTGCTACCAATACAGTAATAGCTACTGTTTCAGTGGGAGGTGGCCCTGTAGGAGTAAATATAAGCCCTGATGGAACCAAAGTTTATGTTGCAAATTTCTTAAGCAATAACGTAAAGGTAATAGACACTGCAACCAATTCAGTAACTGCTACTATTCTAGTTGGTGGTGCTCCAGAGGGAATATGTGTAAGCCTTGATGGAACCCAAGTGTATGTTGCGAATAATAGTAGTAATAACGTAAGTGTTATAAATGCAGTTAACAATACCGTAACCACTACTATTGCTGCGGGTACTAATCCTTTCGCATTTGGAAATTTTATTGTTATCCCACCTCCTTGTACTGCTATTAACTGGTACTTAGATGCAGATAACGATGGATATTATATAGGCTCTCCTGTATTAGCTTGTACCAGCCCAGGAGCTGGATTTAATACCACCGCTACCATAGCTGGCGATTGCAATGACAAAAATGCTTCTGTTCATTCGGGTTGTGCAGTGAATGCTTATATTACCAATTATAATGATAATACTGTTTCAGTAATTAACACCGCTACCAACACCATAACGGCTACTATTCCGGTAGGAAATGCTCCGGTTGGAGTAAGTGTAAGTCTCAATGGAAGTAAAGTATATATCACAAATAGTAATAGCAATAATGTAAGCGTAATTGATACAGCTACTAATACAGTAATTGCAACTATTCCTGTGGGTTTCCTTCCTTGGGGAATAGCTACAAGCCCTAATGGAACTAGAGTTTATGTTGCCAATAACTCTACTAGTAATGTTAGTATAATAGATACAACCACCAATGTAGTAATAGCTACTATTGCAGTAGGTACAAATCCATGGGGGGTTTGTGTAAGTCCCGATGGTTCCACAGTGTATGTTGCCAATAGCCAAAGTAACAATGTAAGTGTAATAGATACGGCTACAGCAGCTGTAGTAGCTACTATACCTGTAGTTGGTTCCGCTCCACTTGGCGTAAGTATAAGTCCCGATGGGACAAAAGTATTTGTTACCGACTATAATAGCAGTAACATCAGTATAATAAACACAGCTACCAATACTGTTTCAGCCACTGCGACAGTAGGGAGTAATCCAGAGGGAGTCAGTATAAGCCCTAATGGAAAAAATATATATGTATCAAACACCTCTAGTAACACTGTAAGTGTTATAAACGCAGCTACTCATGCCGTTATTACTAATATTGCAGTAGGCAGCAACCCGCAGGGAATTTTTGTAAGCCCTGATGGAACAATGGTATACGTTACAAATAAAAATGACAATAATGTAAGTGTTATTAATACAGCTATCAACGCGGTAATAGCAACTGTTGTAGTTGGTGGTGCTCCTTTTGCATTTGGTAATTTTATAGTCGGTGTGCCGCCTTGTACCCCTTTAACCTGGTATTTAGATGCCGATAATGATGGGTATTATACAGGTGCTCCTGTTTTATCTTGCAGTAGTGCAGGAATTGGATACACTACAACCCCAACTATTGCAGGCGATTGTAATGATCATAATGCTACATGTCATACTGGTTGTAAGGTTAATGCATATATTACTAATAAAGGAGACAACACTGTTTCAGTAATAAACACCGCCACTAATACCGTAACAGCTACTGTTAATGTTGGTAATGCTCCTGTTGGAGTAAGTGTAAGCCCTGATGGAAGTAATGTATATATCACAAATAGCGGTAGTAATAATGTAAGTGTCATAAATACAACAACCAACATTGTTTCAGCTACTATTGCTGTTGGGTCACTTCCTTGGGGAATATGCATTAAACCTGATGGAACTAAAGTTTACGTCACAAATAATACTACCAATAATGTAAGTGTAATAAACACCGCTACCAATTCAGTAATAGCTACTGTTACTGTTGGCACAAATCCTTGGGGCATATGCATGAGCCCTGATGGAACCAAAGTATATGTTGCAAATAGTCAAAGTGGTGATATAAGTGTAATAAATACAGCTACTAATGCCGTTGTTGCTACTATCGTTGGAGTAGGCAGTGGTCCTCTAGGCTTAAGCGTGAGTCCCGATGGAACCAAAGTATATGTTACTAACTATTATAGTAATAATGTAAGTATTGTAGACACAACTACTAATAGCATATTGGCAACAAGTGCAGTAGGTAATTATCCAGAAGGTGTATGTGTTAGCCTTGATGGAACTATTGCTTATGTTGCAAATAGTAGTAGCAATACAATAAGTGTAATAAACACTTCCACCAATGCGGTTATATCTTCTATACCAGTAGGTGACAATCCTCAAGGAATTTTTATAAGCCCCGATGGGACAAACGTATATGTTGCAAATAGTAATACGAATAATGTAAGTGTAATAAACACAGCTACAAATACAGTAACAACTAATATAGCAGTAGGTAGCATTGCTTTCGCATTAGGTAACTTTATAGTAGGTATACCACCTTGTAATCAATCAGTTAACACTCCAACTGGTAACGCTATTCAAACTTTACCTGTAGCTAATTTAAATGATGCAACATTAGGCAACCTTATAGTAAATCCTTCAAATGTAGTTTGGTATAGCTCACTATCAGATGCGCAAACATTAACTAATCCCTTACCATCCTCAACCATTTTAACTAATGGAACTACTTATTACGCAGTTAGTATTGTTGGCACTTGTTCTAGCAATCCATTAGCTGTTACTGTAACTGTTACATTAGGAAATAATAAATTTGATGATATTAATTTTAAGTATAATCCAAATCCAACCTCAGGTATTTTTACTGTTTTATATTCTAAAAATATTACTCAAGTAACAGTTTGTAATTTGATAGGACAAATTATGATGACTGAAAAAACAAATGCAACAGAGGTTCAAATAGATTTATCACGATTAGAGGAGGCAACTTATTTTGTAAAGGTAATTTCAGATGATAAAGAAAAAGTAATAAAGGTGATTAAAAGAAAATAGTTTAATTATAATTAAAATACATTTCAACTATTTTTATCTAATGTGATATATAAAATATAAGAAGTATTTCATCAAATTTTCTTATTCATTGCTTCTAACCTCCTACATTTGATAAGTTACCCAAACCCAAAAAGGTTGTTGAAAGTATCAAC
Source organism: uncultured Bacteroidota bacterium (assembly GCA_903913315.1). GTDB lineage: Bacteria > Bacteroidota > Bacteroidia > Flavobacteriales > Flavobacteriaceae > Flavobacterium. The sequence continues at coordinate 7,365 of CAIWKX010000122.1, forward strand.
AACCTTTTTTAATACCCATTAAATCCCCCTTCAAATAATAAAACAAGCAGTAAAACTCTTTTGAATAGCTATAAGAATAATTTATATATTTGAAAAACAGAATTAAAGACTTTTAACACAAAACAAAACACAAAACATGGCAACAAAAAGAACATGGCACCAAGAACAC
>CAIWKX010000123.1 GCA_903913315.1 uncultured Bacteroidota bacterium
AATGGACCAGCCATCGAAGCCATTAAGAGAAGATTCATTATCGTTCACGCTTTACGGTACGATTGCGAAAAACAAGACTTAATCATAGAAGATGACAGTCCATTTCCACTTTATTTAAGAAATTATTTATTTAAATTTAATTTATTTTTTTAATCAGCTTTAAAAGGACCTTTAAGCATAGGTGCATTAATCTTCAAATAACTACGTTTTTTCATAATTACTTGAAGGGCTGGTTTAAACAATGTTAAACCAGCACCAGCACCTGTACCATTAGGTTGAGTTGCAAGATCAAAACCATTCAATATAACAGGATTATAAACAGCCGTGGTATTACCACCAAGAACACCAACAACAGCATGTTCAGGCCATCCTTGAACACGACACCAAACACCTTTTTCTAATTGATAATAATTATTAAACAAACCAGCATCCGTTAAACCAGCATCTTGTATAGTAGTCTCTTTAATAGGACGCATCATATCATACTTTCTTTTAATTTTATATTCATAAGTAGCAGTATTTGTTCTAACAGAATTAGCTACATTACCAAATGACAAACCTGTACCACCTGCAACTGGTAACATAATCATTTGATCAACACCCATAATTTTACATCTATGTCTTTTAATAACATTTATTTGTCGAGTACCAAAATTTTTATAAGACATTTCACAATAAGATTGCATATCAGTTTGATTCGATAAAGGGGCCAAACAAGAATCAGCATATGACATTTCACTAGGATCAGGAATAAACTTAAAAAAAAGGATTTCACAAATCATAGGAAAAGGAGCCCAATTAATCATTTCAAAAGATAAAGTAGTAGAATAATGTCTTAAACACTGCCAATCTTTATTAGATCCAGCAACACCCCATAAATCAGTTATTGAAACAGGAGTAAGTGGATCCGTTGTGGCAGCTTGAGGTTCAGCTTCCCAATATAAATTAGGTAAAGCTGTATTTTGAGTAGTTACTACCCAATGCATTGTAGCAAAAGGCCAATCCGCAGCAAAACAATAAATAGGTCCATATCTTGAAAAATTATTACCTGCACCTTCATTAAGACCAGGAAAAGGTCTTAAACAATTCAAAGTTGAATTAGGAACGCCAACATTAAGCAACGTTTCATCAGATAACCAATACAAAGCAGGTCCAATACCAGGACCAGACATATCATAATTTGGAGTAGTATTGGAATACCATTGCAAAGGATGCATATTATAACGATAAGCAGTATATAACAAATTACATTGCTTAAATCTTTTAGCAATTTCACCGGGAGCTACAATACCATCAAAACCACCAACAATAATTTCAGGAGCACCACCTCTAAGCTCCAAAGTTTCAGCATTATTTTGGTCTAAAGAAATATTGGTAGCTTCAGGATAAACACTTTCCATCTGGTTTTCAATAGCATCATTGATAATACCAGTAACAGTAATAGGAGTATTAACAGAAGATCTTGAAATCTTAGCAGTACGAAGTTGCGTCTTAAAAATAGTGTGAGTTTTACGGTAATTCAAACCGGATCTTGTATGACCAGACCTAGGAAGTCCTCCACCTCTAATTCTAATAACGTCTTCGATAACGTCGACCATACGATCGTCTTTTATAAATTCCACGTCTTCTACCATATGAGCGTTTATACCTTCTGTATACCATTGCATTAATATGTTTTTATCGCCAAGCCAGTGACGCCGGAGTAATACTATGAGTCCGGCGTCTTTCGGAGGGGCAGCCCCAGCCCATCACTCTCATTTCACTGCATCTCTCTCTCTCTTGGGTATTTGTGCTAGTTAGTAATTTTAACATTATAAATATAAATGGTCAATCGTAATACATTACGCAGACGAGAAACAAGATCCA
>CAIWKX010000124.1 GCA_903913315.1 uncultured Bacteroidota bacterium
GAACAATGAACCCCGTGTTGAACCTTTCGACAGGCTCAAGACAGGCTACACCTATTCCATTCACACTATGGATTTACCGACAAGTTTTTAGAGAGAATTTCAAGAGGTAAGTGTGCCTCTTTTTTTAAAGTATTTTAAAGACTTTATTTTTCAATCAAACTGCAATTTTTACTTTATCAATTATTCAATACTAAAAAGTAGTATATTTGAGTTTACAAAGGTTGGTTACTAAAGAAGTTTGGGTCTTTAGACGAACTGACGTTAGTAGCCATTAACCAAAAAACCGAAAAAATATGAGTTCAGAAGTTACAGAGAAAGAAATAAATGATTTTTTACTTGGCTTATATTTTGATTTAAATGAAGGATTTGAAATGTCTGCAATCAAAAGAGCTTATAGAGATTTTAATAGAACTTTGAAAAAATTTCCTACTGAAGAAGTTTTAAGAAATAATTTACGAAATAATTGGATTGAAGTTTTAAGATATAAAATTGATGAATTGTTAAATCATCGTTTTGAAAATCAAGAAGAATTTACACTTTGGCATCAAGGAACGTGTTATGAAATTCGAAAAGCTAATGATTATGAACTTTCCCAAGGACAAGCACAAAAATGGCTGAATATGACACTGAAATATTTATTCGTTTTTGGAGAAAACAGAGTTCCTGGAATTAATATGAATTACAAGTTTTTTCATATTCCAATCGACAATATAATTATGAATAAGCTAGAGAAATTAGGAATAAAAAAATTTGATAAAGCTTGGAGCCAAATCCCAGATTATGATTCTTATTATAATTATCAGAAAGAATTCAGAAAATTATTTCCCAATAGAATCCCAATGGACGTAGAGTTTGAATTATTCAATGGAAGAAACGGCTAATAATAGCTAAGGTTAACCTTGCAAAGCCAACAATGATACCGCCGTGAAAGGAATCCAATTACATTCAACAAGTTGCCGAGAAAATCCTTTACTTCTTCAACAACCTGCTTTTCATTTTACTAAAAAACTCCGGTGTTACGCCAATGTAAGAAGCCAAGTGTTTTTGTGCTACTTTTTGTAGTAAGGTGGGGTATTTCTTGCACAATTTTTCAAAGCGTTCTTCGGCTGTTAAGCTTAAATTGTCCATTAGTCGTTCTTGGTGTGCCACTAAAGAGTTTTCGGCTAAGATTCTAAAAAAGCGTTCCAACTTGGGTATCGCTTGATACAACTGTTGTTGGTTTTCTTTGGAGATGGCCACTACTTCGGCATCTTCTAACACTTCAATAAAAAGATTACCCGGTTTTCCGGAAACATAACTGTACATGTCGCCAATCCACCACCCTTCGCAAGCAAAATGCAAGACGTGTTCGATGATGTTGTCATTGATGTTGAAGCTTCGTAAAATGCCAGAATTGACATAATAGGTATAATCGGCGATTTCACCCGAACTCAATAAAATGGTTTTGGTTTTATAGTGTTTGGTTTCGGTTTTAGATAAAAACAGAGCTGCTTCTTCGGGAGTTAAAGAAATGTGTTTGGCGATATTTTGTAAAATGGATTGCATTAGTTCAAAAATACAACTTTTAAACTTTAATTTAGTTTCTTTTTGGAACACAGATTGAAGAAATAAAACAGATTATTAAAATTTCTCAGATTTCTCCAAATCTGTGTTCCAAATAATCGCCATATCAAATACCGTTGTATTAAAATTTATCTGATTTCTCCAAATCTGTGTTCCAAATAATCATCATTTACAAAACGTATTTTTATATTTGAATCATGAAAACAGAGAAAGAAAAAATGTTGGCAGGCGAAATCTATTTTGCTAACGATAAAATTCTCATTGCTGAGCGGTTGCGTGCCAAGAAACTACTGCATAAACTGAATGTCACTGAATATCTAATGAACGGAAATGCGCGAAACATTCTCCGTGAACTGTTGCCTAATGCACACAAAAGACTGTATATAGAACCTCCATTCCATTGCGATTACGGGTATAATATTCATTCGGGTGAGAATGTATATTTCAATGTGAATTGTGTAGTTCTTGACACAATGGAAGTCAAAATAGGTAGCAATGTGTTCATTGGCCCTGGAGTTCATGTCTATACCGCTACGCATCCCTTGGACGCTGTAGAAAGACGCACCGTCGAGTTTTCAAAACCGGTTTCTATTGGTGATGATTGTTGGATTGGAGGGAATACGGTTATTTGTCCAGGGGTTACTATAGGCAATGGATGCACAATTGGTGCTGGTTCGGTAGTAACAAAAGATATTCCTGATCATTCTTTGGCCGTTGGAAATCCTGCAAAGGTGATTCGAAAATTGAACAAATAAAAAAACCTCAAAAGCAGAGGCCTTTGAGGTTTGGTTTTATATGGTAAACCGTTTTAAGAAACTGCTTCTTTAATACGTTTCATAGCTTCCGTAAGTAATGCCTCGCTAGTAGCATACGAAAAACGAATGCAGTTTGCATTTCCAAAAGCATCTCCTGTTACTGTGGCTACATTAGCTTCTGACAATAAATACATAGAAAAATCATCAGCATTATTGATTAGTTTTCCACGTAATGTCTTTCCGAAATAGTAAGATACATCAGGGAAAACATAGAAGGCACCTTCTGGAACATTTAGTTTAAACCCAGGAATCGCTTTTACTAAACCAACTACTAAATCTCTACGATTTTTAAACGCTGAAACCATATCGTTCAACACGCTTGGGTCTGCATCTACAGCCGTGATAGTGGCTCTTTGTGCAATAGAATTGGCTCCAGAAGTTACTTGACCTTGCATTTTAGTACAGGCTTTAGCAATTACTTCGGAGGCACCGATATAACCAATTCTCCAACCTGTCATGGCGAATGCTTTTGCGACACCATTGACCGTTATGGTTCTATCGAACATCCCAGGAATTGATGCAATGCTGCAGAATGTTCCAGAAAAATTAATGTGTTCGTAAATCTCGTCAGCAACTACATAGATATTATCGTGTTTCAAAATAACATTTGATAAAGCTGTTAATTCTTCACGATTATATACAGAACCACTTGGATTGCAAGGAGAACTGTACCAAATCATTTTGGTTTTTGGAGTAATGGCTTTTTCTAATTGTTCCGGGGTGATTTTAAAATCAGTTTCCACTGAAGTTGGAACTTCAACAGGAATACCACCGGCTATTTTGATGATTTCATAGTATGAAACCCAATAAGGCGCAGGAAGAATTACTTCATCACCAGGGTTAATCATACATTGTGCAATGTTGTATAATGATTGCTTAGCTCCCGTAGAAACAACGATGTTTCCTGGTTTGTAGTCTAAATTATTATCGCGTTTGAATTTTCTGCAAATGGCTTCTTTCAAATCCATATACCCATCAACAGGCGAATAAGTAGAATAGTTTTCATCAATTGCTTTCTTAGCGGCTTCTTTAATGAAATCAGGCGTGTTAAAGTCGGGTTCCCCCAAACTTAAACTGATAATATCTTTTCCTTGTGCTTTTAATTCTCTAGCCAATGCTGCCATTGCAAGAGTTTGTGAGGTCGTTAAACTATTGATTCTGTCTGATAATGGATTGCTCATTGTTGTGTTGTGCTTTGTTATGATAATTGTGGTTGTCTTCCTAAATCTCTTAAATGCGTAAAGTGCGAATAGATAGCCGCTCTAGTGGTTTTGAATTCGTAGTAAGGAAGATTACATTCCTTAGCCGTTTCTTTTACAAACTCAGCAATTTTGTTGTAATGAACGTGACTAATATTCGGGAAAATATGGTGTTCAATTTGATGATTTAATCCACCAGTATAATAGTTTACTAACCAATTTTTAGGAGCAAAGTTGGCTGTTGTGTATAATTGATGTACCGCCCAAGTGTTTTCAATTTCGCCACTTTCATTTGGAATTGGGTTGTCAGTTTCATTAACAACGTGTGCCAATTGGAACACCACGCTTAAAATAACTCCGGCCGTGTAGTGCATTACAAAAAACCCTACCAACACTTTCCACCATGTAATTCCTAAAACCATTGGAAGTACTAACCAAATAGAGAAATATATAGCTTTGGTGATCACTAAAGTTGTCCAACGAACGACAGGCTTTTTGAATTCACCATAAGATAAATTTCTTTTTAAGTAACGTTTCATTTGAAGAAAATCAGTGGTGATTGCCCAATTAAAGGTTAATAATCCATATAAGAAAACAGAGTAGTATTGCTGGAATTTATGGTGTTTGTACCATTTAGCTTCTTTAGTAAAACGTAAAATTCTACCCGCTTCTAAATCTTCATCGTGACCTAGGATATTGGTGTAAGTGTGGTGCAAAACGTTGTGTTGCACTTGCCAATTGTATACATTTCCAGCTAAGATATAGATGCTGCCCCCCATGAATTTGTTAATCCAAGAGATATTAGAATATGCACCGTGATTACCATCGTGCATAACATTCATTCCAACACCAGCCATTCCAACACCAATGACTACGTTTAGTAAAAGGTAGGTCCAAAAAGGCATGTTCATGGTTAAAAGAAAGAAGTAAGGTGTCAAGAAAATGGAAAACATAACCACTGTTTTCAAGTGTAATTTCCAATTTCCAGTTTTATCTATATTGTTTTCTTTGAAGTAGTCATTTACTCTTTTGTTAAGAGTTCTAAAAAATTTAAGATTGTCGCTTTTAGAAAAGACAGGTGCATTTGTATCCATAAATTATTTATGTAATTTGGCGCAAAGGTAATTATTATAATTTTTTAATAGATTAAAATGCCTCTTAAATATTAACTAAAAGTAGTATTTTTGTTGAAAATTCAATTTATGGAAGAAATTCTAAAGCAATTCCCCAATCTGACTGATAATCAGATACAACAATTTGAAAAGTTACAGCTTTTATACGAAGATTGGAACGCTAAAATAAACGTAATTTCAAGAAAAGATATTGATGAATTATACACACGACATGTATTACATTCCTTAGGAATTGCTAAAATAATTGAATTCAAATCGGGTTCCAAAATAATGGATGTTGGAACAGGAGGAGGATTTCCTGCTATTCCATTGGCAATACTATTTCCTGAAGTTAATTTTTATGCGATTGATATCATTGCAAAAAAAATAAAAGTGGTGAATGAAGTGATAAAAGCTTTAGGGTTAAAAAATATAAAAGCAGAACAAAAAAGAGCAGAATTGGTAAGCCATGAATTTGATTTTATTGTAAGTCGTGCGGTGACAAACATGCCTGATTTTGTTTCTTGGATAAAAGACAAAATCAAGCCAAACTCAAAGCACGAGTTGCAAAATGGAATTTTATATTTAAAAGGTGGTGATTTATCAGAAGAGTTAAAAGACTTCCCAAAAGCAACAGAATACAACTTAGCCGAGTATTTTTCAGAAGAATTCTTTGAAACTAAGAAAGTGGTTCATTTACCTTTGAAAACTAAATAAAAAAGTCCCGATTGTATCGGGACCTTTTTTTTTATAATTCTAAAATTTATTTCAATTTTTTCTTTACTTCTACTTCTTGGAAAGCTTCAATAATATCTAATTGTTCAATCTCATTGTAGTTCTTAATTTGTATACCACAATCATATCCTTTCGAAACTTCTTTTACATCGTCTTTAAAACGTTTTAATGCCGTAAGTTCACCTGTAAATATTACGACACCTTCACGGATAATTCGTATTTTAGAATTTCTAAAGATTTTACCATCTGTAACCATACATCCAGCAATTGTTCCAACTTTAGATATTTTGAAAGTTTCACGAATTTCAGCTGTTCCAGTAATTTCTTCTTTCATAACTGGAGATAACATTCCTTCCATCGCATCCTTCAAGTCATCAATAGCATCGTAGATAATTGAATAATTTCTGATGTCAATTTCTTCTTTATCGGCAAGTTGACGAGCATTTCCAGCTGGACGAACATTAAATCCTATAATAATCGCATCGGATGCAGAAGCTAACATTACATCAGTTTCGGTAATGGCTCCAACTCCTTTATGGATAATATTAATTTGAATTTCTTCAGTAGATAATTTTGCAAATGAGTTAGAAAGTGCTTCAACAGAACCATCCACATCTCCTTTAAGGATAATATTTAATTCTTTAAATTGTCCAAGCGCTATACGACGACCAATTTCTGCAAGAGTAATATGGCGTTGTGTTCTAACGGATTGTTCACGCATCAATTGAGCACGTTTTACAGCGATTTGCTTAGCTTCTCTTTCATCTTCAAAAACGTTGAATTTATCACCTGCAGTTGGTGCACCATCTAAACCTAAAATAGACATAGGCGTTGAAGGACCCGCTTCTTTCATGCTATTCCCTCTCTCATCATACATGGCCTTAACCTTTCCGTGGTTTTTACCAGCCAATACATAATCTCCAACTCGTAACGTCCCTGATTGAACCAAAATTGTTGAAACATATCCTCTACCTTTATCCAATTGTGCTTCAACAACAGTACCTACAGCAGGTTTATTAGGATTTGCTTTTAAATCTAATAATTCAGCCTCTAATAATACTTTTTCAAGTAATTCTTTTACTCCCATCCCCATTTTAGCAGAAATGTCGTGTGATTGATATTTACCTCCCCAATCTTCCACGAGCAAATTCATTGCTGCTAATTTTTCTTTAATTTTTTCAGGATTAGCATGCGGTTTATCCACTTTATTAATTGCAAATATCATTGGAACACCTGCTGCTTGAGCGTGACTAATTGCCTCTTTTGTTTGTGGCATGATGTCATCATCGGCAGCAATTACGATAATTGCTATATCGGTTACTTGAGCTCCACGAGCACGCATAGCGGTAAACGCTTCGTGACCAGGTGTATCAAGGAAAGTAATTTTTTGTCCGTTATCTAATTGTACAGCATAAGCACCAATGTGCTGTGTAATTCCTCCAGATTCACCAGCGATTACATTTTCTTTACGAATATAATCCAATAAAGATGTTTTACCATGGTCAACGTGACCCATGACCGTTACAATTGGAGCTCTTGTTACTAAATCTTCTTCCTTATCTTCAATAATCTCTAAAGAATCTTCAATATCGGTAGTAATAAATTCAACTTCGTAACCAAATTCATCAGCAACAATTGTTAATGTTTCTGCATCAAGACGTTGATTCATAGTAACCATTATACCTAACGACATACAGGTACCAATAACTTTAGTAATCGGCACATCCATCATAGTAGCAACTTCCCCAACAGTAACAAATTCTGTCACTTTGATAGTTTTACTACCTTCATCGATAGCTCGTTGTTCGTCATCTGAACGTTGACGGTGAGTATCTCTTTTATCTCTTCTGTATTTTGCAGCTTTAGACTTAGAACCTTTTCCTTGAAGTCTTTCAAGAGTTTCTTTAATTTGATTTTTAACTTCTTCCTCAGTAGGTTCAACTTTTTGAACAATCGCTGGTCTATTTCCTTTTTGGAAACCACCTCCTCCTGGTTTATTGGCCACAAATTTTCCACCTGCACCTGCTGGTCTATTTGCACCACCCGCAGCAGTCCCTCCAGGAGTTATAGGACGAGCTTCTCCTGGTTTTGGCGGAATTCTTTTACGTTTATTTTTATTAGCGTTTGGATCGGTTTTACTTCCGACATTTATTTTAGGAGCTTCAACTTTCTTTTTAGGCTTGTTGAATTGCGATAAATCAATTTTTTGACCTGTTAACGTAGGACCAGAAAGATTTTGGTATTGCGTTGTATGTGTTTCATCAATTACTGGAGCAACTTCAACAACAGGAGTGGTTTTAACAACTTTTTCTGCTTTTTTAGTTTCAGAAGCAGTTTCTTTTACAACTGGTTTTTCAACCGCTTTAGTAACTTCTTCTTTGATTTCAGGAGATTTTACTTCTTTAGACGCAACTTCTTCTGTTACTTTTGGTAATTCAGTTTTTGTTGAAGGAGAATTTTTAGTCTCTAACTCTATTTTTCCAACTTGTTTAGGGCCAGATACTACAGCTTTAGCTTTGATCACTTCAAGACGTTGACGCTCTTCTTCCAACCTTTTCTTGTCTTCAATTTCTTTTTCTCTTTCAAGACGAAGTGCTTCTTTTTCTTTCTTTATTTCTTCACTAACGCCTTTAGACGCTTCTTTATTGCCTTTATCACCAGCAAATTGGTTTTGTAGAATATCAAATTCTTTGTCAGATATCTTAGCATTAGGGTTTGCATCAATAGCAATACCTTTATCTTTAAGATAATCGACAGCTCTTTCTAATGAAATGTTTAATTCCCTTAAAACTTTGTTTATTCTAATATTTCTTTCTTCAGACATAAAATCTTTTATAAATTCTTTTTATTTTGGGTTGAAAAATTAGTTTTCAAACTCTTCTTTCAATATGCGCATTACCTCTTGTATTGTTTCTTCTTCTAAATCGGTTCTTCTAGCTAAATCCGCAACATCTTGTTTCAAGATACTTCTAGCTGTATCAAGACCAATTTTAGCAAATTCATCGATGATCCAACCGTCTATTTCATCTGAAAATTCAGTCAATTCAACATCATCATCTTCAACTGTACTTCCTTCTCTAATAACGTCTAATTCGTAACCCGTTAATTGACCTGCCAATTTAATATTTTGGCCACCACGACCAATAGCTTTAGATACTTCTTCTAATTTTAAGAAAACTTCAGCATGCTTTGTTTCTTCATTTATTTTTACAGAAGAAACTTTTGCTGGGCTTAATGCTCTAGTGATTAATAAAGAAGCATTTGTAGTATAATTGATGACATCGATATTTTCGTTCCCTAATTCACGAACAATTCCATGAATACGAGATCCCTTCATACCAACACAAGCTCCAACTGGATCAATTCTATCATCATAAGAATCAACAGCTACTTTTGCTTTTTCTCCTGGAATTCTAACCACTTTTTTAATCATTATTAAACCATCGAAAACTTCTGGAATTTCTTGTTCAAATAATTTTTCCAAGAATTTTTCAGAGGTTCTAGACATCACAATTTGAGGCTTATTCCCTTTCAATTCAACACTTTCAATGATTCCTTTTACATTATCTCCTTTACGGAAAAAATCAGATGGAATTTGTTTTTCTTTTGGAAGAACAATTTCGTTTCCATCGTCATCAATTAAAATTACAACTCTTGGACGGACATGATGAACTTCAGCAGTGTAAATTTCGCCAATAATGTCTTTAAATTGTTTGTATAGATTAGTATTATCATGTTCATGGATTTTTGAAATTAAGTTCTGACGTAATGCCAAAATTGCTCTTCTCCCTAAATCTATAAGTTTTACTTCTTCCGAAACTTCTTCTCCAATTTCAAAATCGGGCTCAATTTTTCTAGCATCTGATAAAGTAATTTCTAAATGCTCTAAATCTAAATCATCATCTGCAACTACAATTCTTCTTTGCCAAATTTCCATATCTCCTTTATCAGGATTTATGATAATATCAAAGTTGTCATCAGAACCGTACTTCTTTTTTAAAGCATTTCTAAAAACATCTTCTAAAATAGCCATAAGCGTTACTCTATCAATAAGTTTATCATCTTTAAACTCTGAGAACGAGTCGATTAATGCAATATTCTCCATTATTCTATAATTAATTAAAATTTACTGTAACAACTGCTTCTTTTATATCAGAATAGGGTATTTCTTGTCTGTTTTGTACAGTTTCTTTACCTTTTCCTATCTTTTTAGGTTCTCTTGACGACCAAGACAACACTATATAATCATCATTTGCCTCTATCAATTCAGCTTCAATAGTTTTATTATTCACTTTGACAATTAGTGTTCTACCAACATTTTTTTTATATTGTCTAACTAATTTTAAAGGCGAACCAACGCCTACAGAAGCAACTTCAAGTGCATAATCATGTTCTTCCCTATCTAAATTATTTTCAATTGATCGACTAATATCAATACAATCTTGAAGATTGACACCATTATCAGCCTCCAAAGTTACAACAATTTTGTAAGTATCTGAAATTGATAAATCTATCAAAAACATATCTGGCTTTTCAGACAAAGCATCATTTAGAAGTTTTGAAACCTGCTCTTTAAATGTCATATTTTTATAAAAAGAGGGAAGCAGTGCTTCCCTCATTATTCCATTTTCGTTTAACAATGGTGCAAATATAGAATTTTTTTTTATATTAAAACCTTTGCCTTTTATATTTTTTTCTTACCTTTATCCTCTATTTAATAGACAATAACAAAAAATTTATCTTTTTAACAATCATGAAAAAAATTTTAATTCCTACAGACTTTTCTCAAAACGCTGAATATGCTCTAAAAGTTGCCGCACAAATTGCTAAAAAAAATAACGGTGAAATTATTTTATTACACATGTTAGAATTACCTCATCAATCGAGCGATGCTATTGGTAGTGGAACGGATATTCCAGAAATTATGTTTTTTAAAAATGCTGCTATTAGAAAATTAGAAGAATTAATGGATGAAGATTATCTTGACGGGCTTAAAGTTTCAGACATCGTGCAATTTGAATTGGCATTTGATGGAATTTTAAAAATTAGTCAAATTAACAATGTGGATTTAATTGTGATGGGTTCACATGGCGCTAGTGGTTACAAAGAAATGTTTATTGGTTCAAATGCAGAAAAAGTTGTTCGTAATTCTGATGTACCTGTACTTATAATCAAAAAAGAACAAGGAGATTTTGAAGTCAATAATTTTGTTTTCGCATCTGATTTTGCTGATGAAGCAAAAAAACCATTTGAAAAAGCAGTAGAATTTGCAAACAAATTTGACGCTACTTTACATTTGGTAATGGTTAACACTCCAAATAATTTTAAATCTACTTCTAATGCAGAAGAAATTATGAAGAATTTTGTTTCAGAATTTAATGTAAAAAACATTGCAACGCATATATATAATGAAACTAATGTTGAGAAAGGAATTTTGAACTTTGCCAACACCATCAATGCAGATCTAATAGGAATGAGTACACATGGAAGAAAAGGTCTTTCTCATTTCTTTAACGGCAGCATAAGTGAAGATTTAGTAAATCACGCAAAATTACCTGTCGTTACTTTTAAAATATAATTAAAAAATTATTCAAACAAAAAAACCTCTCAATTACTTGAGAGGTTTTTTGTTGGTCTACAAGGACTCGAACCTTGAAAGACTGCACCAAAAACAGTTGTGTTACCATTACACCATAGACCAATAGTGCTTGAATGCGGGTGCAAATTTAATACATTTTTTATTTAAAGCAAACATTTAGAAGCTTTTTTGCCTATCTTTTTTGAAAAAAAATTTGGTTGTAGTAAAATACAGATTGTAAATCTTTTAAATCGAATTATTACTTCAAATAAAGATAATAAGAACCCAACTACATCAAAGTTAAATGAAGGTTAAAGATTATAAAAAATCTTGTAGAACAAAATAATCAGATTATTTTTGAATCCTTTAACATCTTAATCCAAATTCTAAATGCTATTATATTTTTTAATCATTGATAATTTTGTTTTAATTTGTTAAGTGATTAAGCAAAAAATAGTTTCTTTGCACTTAAATTAACCTCATACTATAATATGACAACATTTAACTTTAAAAAGTGGAACAACATAATAGGTTGGCTTGTTTTTTCAATTGCATTAATTACCTATACTTTAACAGTTGAACCTACAATGAGTTTTTGGGATTGTGGTGAATACATTCCAACTGCAGCAAAACTTGAAGTAGGACACCCCCCAGGAGCTCCTCTTTTTCAGATGCTTGGAGCCTTTTTTGCTATGTTTGCAACTAGCAAAGAAACAGTAGCATTAATGGTCAATATGATGTCTGTTTTTTCAAGTGCTTTCACAATTTTATTTATGTTTTGGTCCTCTACAATCATATTAAAGAAGGTTATTTCATCCTATACTGAAATTACAAAAAATAATAGTATAGTAATTTTAGGCAGTTCTTTTATTGGTTCCTTAGCCTTTACTTATTCTGATAGCTTTTGGTTTAATGCCGTAGAAGCCGAAGTTTATGCAATGGCAATGTTATTCATTTCCTTATTATTTTGGCTTGGCTTACGATGGGAACAAGAAATGCATGAACCAAGAGGAAACCGATGGTTAATTTTAATAAGTTTAGTAGTCGGACTATCATTTGGAGTTCACTTCATGGCATTGTTAACAATCCCATCTATTGGTTTTCTATATTATTTTAAAAATTATAAAAAAGTTACTATTAAGAATTTTATAGTAGCTAATTTTATAATTGTAGCTGTTTTACTTTTTATATTTAAGCTTCTACTTCCTTATACCCTTGCTTTCTTTGGTAAAACAGAAATTTTTATGGTAAACAATCTTGGTTTGCCTTTTAACTCTGGAACAATATTTTCATTACTTTTTATTATTGCTTTTTTCTATTTTGGATTAAGATATACTAAAACAAAAAATCATCCTACCTACAATACTATCTTATTGTGTATCTTATTTGTATTGATTGGATTTTCAACTTGGATGATGCTACCAATTCGTGCTAATGCAAATACTCCTATTAATGAAAATAAACCTTCAGATGCTGCGGAAGTATTATCGTATTATAATCGGGAACAATATGGCGTAAATCCTTTATTTTATGGCCCTCAATATACTGATGAATTTGCAGGATTAGACCCCAATAATCCTTATCTTGACAAAGCTCCAAATTATGAAAGAAATGATAAAACAGGAAAATATGAAATTGTAAATGATTTCAAAAATGCTGAACAAAATACTGACGATGCACATAAAGCCATTTTACCACGATTATGGAGTACGGACAATGCTCAAGGATATATAAATTTTGTAGGAGTCCCAAAATTTTCAATAAAGCCTGAATATGCCGAAGAAAAAGAACTTACAGATGTAGTAAAAGAATTTAGACAAGCCTATGCTTCTCATAAAATTGATAATGATGGATATGTATCTTTTTTAAAGGCTTATGGTGACTATCTTAATATAGAAAAACCATCAACATGGGATAATTTAAGCTTTATGTTTGAATACCAATTTGGCTATATGTATGGTCGTTATTTGCTATGGAATTTTGTGGGAAAACAAAATGATAATCAAGGAAAATATGACAATCTCGATGGAAATTGGATGAGCGGAATTAAATATATCGATCAAATCCATCTAGGTTCACAGGATAATCTTTCAAAAGACATCTTAAATAACAAGGGAAGAAATTTATACTATTTTATTCCTTTCTTTTTGGGATTAATTGGATTAATGTATCATGCTCAAAGAGACCTAAAAAGTTTTTATGTGTTATTAGCTTTATTCCTATTTACCGGCATAGCTTTAAAAATATATCTTAATGAAAGACCCTTTGAACCGCGTGAAAGAGATTATGCACTTGTTGGTTCATTTTATGTTTTTGCCATTTGGATAGGATTTGGTGTGTATGCAATTTATGAAATGATTAAGGAAAAAATAACTTCAAAAATTGTTGGACCAATAGTAATTGGAACTTGTTTATTAGGAGCTCCTGTATTAATGGCTTCACAAAATTGGAACGATCATGATCGTTCTGGAAGATACACTGCTATAGCTATGGCAAAAAATTATTTGGCATCATGCGACCAAAATGGAATTCTATTTACTATTGGAGATAATGATACCTTTCCTCTTTGGTATGCTCAAGAAATAGAAGGTTATAGGACTGACGTTAAAATAGTAAACACTAGCTTATTAATGACCGATTGGTACATAGATCAGATGAAATATAAAACCTATAAATCAGATGGTTTGCCAATTTCTTTTGAACACAAACAATATGTTGCAGACAATCGAGACGCCATTGTTTTTAATAAAAAAGTCGATAGTCGATGGAATCTTAAAGATTTTATAGCATTTGCAAAAAGAGAAGATACATTGTCACAAGTTGAAATGCAAAGCGGTCATAGGCTTCATTTCTTCCCTACTAATAAAGTTAGGTTCACTGTTGACAAAAATGCCGTCATTACTAATAAAATAGTAAACCCTGCTCAAAACGATTCAATTGTTCCTTTTATCGACCTTGATATAAAAGGGGGAGCATTGTATAAAAACCGTTTAATAATGTTAGATATTTTGAATAATAACAATTGGAAACGTCCTATATATTTCAGCCCAGGAAGCTTTGGCGATGACGATTATTTATGGATGAAAAATTATCTTCAAATGGATGGCATGGTATATAAATTAGTGCCTATTAAAACTCCAGTAGTAGAAGATAATTATCCAGACATGGGAAGAATGGATACTGAAAAAACATATAACCTTGCTATGAAATGGGAATGGGGTAATGGTGAAAGCAGCAAGATATATCAAGATCCAGAAACTAGAAGAAATAGCATTTCATATCGAACTAATTTGTCTAGATTAATGTCGCAACTTATCGCTGAAGGAAAAAATGATAAAGCAAAAAAAGTAATTGAATTAGCTTTGTCTAAAACCCCAATAGACTTATATGGATATTATTTAACACTTGAACCCTTTGCTACGGGATATTATGAAATTGGTGAAAAATCTAAAGCACGAGATTTAATTGAAAAATTAATGTCAAAATACAAAGATGAATTGAAATATTTTAGCACATTCAAATCCTCTGATCAAACTTTTATGGCAACAGATATAGTTACTGCTATCGAACGATACAGAAGTCTTTTAAAAGTGATGAAAGAACAAGGCGATGTAGAGTTTTACAACAAAAGTAAAATCGAATTTAATGCATACAACAACCGCTTTCCAAGATTTGGAAGAGATAAAGAATAGATAATTTGAATTAGTAATAGTAAGTGTCAATGATATAATTGTTGACACTTTTTTTTATTTTTGACAAATGAAATTAAGCTGGGTAAAAACACATTGGCTAATTAAAAAATTGTTTTCAAACTATGTTTGGGATATTCCTAACAATGAAAATAAAGTCTATTTAACGTTTGATGACGGACCAACTCCGGAAATAACTAATTGGACGTTGGAACTACTAAATTCTTATAATGCTAAAGCAACTTTCTTTTGTATTGGAGATAACATTAGAAAATACCCAGAAATATTTCAAAAAGTAACATCCGATGGTCATTCCATTGGAAACCATACATTCAATCACTTAAAAGGCTGGAAAACCAAAAACCAAATTTATATTGAAAATGCAAATTTATTCGAAATTGAATGTTATAAACCGTCTGTAACCTTGCAGACTGAATACCCTAAATTATTTCGGCCACCATATGGAAAAATAAAACCTTCTCAATCCAAAATTTTAAGAAATTCTGGTTATACAATAATAATGTGGGACATTTTAAGTGAAGATTTTGACAATAAAATTTCACCAGAACAATGCTTGAAAAATGTACTTAATAACGTAACATCAGGAAGTATTATCGTTTTTCACGATAGTAAAAAAGCATTTCGTAACTTGGAATATACATTACCAAGGACATTAAAATTCTTAAAAGAAAAAGGATTTATTTGTGAAAAAATAAACATAATCTAATTCCAAATTATCATCCTTAGAGCAACTGAGAACTAAACTTGTTCTTGCACTAAATTTATAATAGTATTAGCGTCCAATTCACCCGATTGTCTCCAGACCATCTGTCCTTCTTTATAAATCATAAGGGTAGGAAGTCCTTTTATACGTAGTGCTTCTGCTAATTCCTGATTTTTATCCACATCAATTTTAATTACTTTTGCTTTATCACCAAGAGCAGCTGCTACATCTCTGATTACAGGATGCATAATAACTGAAGATTCGTTCCACTCTGTGTAAAAGTCAATTAACACAGGAACTTGAGCATTGATAAGTTCTCCAAATTTTGACATAAAACCAAAATATTTTATTTTCTTTAGCTAAAAAAAGAAATATTATAATACAAATGTAGCATTTTTAAGTAATTATACTAAACTTTTACCTTTTTTTAGTTCAATTACAGTTATTTCCGGCATAATACCGACTCTACCAGGATAAGCATGAAAACCAAACCCACGATTCACATAGATATATTTACCTGCTTTTTCATATAGCCCTGCCCATTGCTCATAAACATATTGTGCCGGACTCCATTTAAAAAATCCAGGAATTTCAATCCCAAATTGCAACCCATGTGTATGACCAGAAAGCATTAAATGAAAATCTTTAGGATGTTTATTCACTTCGGCATCCCAATGACTTGGATCGTGACTCATTAAGATTTTAAATTCTTCTTTGGTCAATCCCTCTGAAGCTTTGTGCAAATCTCCAGCTTTTTTGAATTTAACACCCCAATTTTCAACGCCAACCAAAGCAATCTTGTCGAGTCCTTTTTGAATAAAAGTATGCTCATTCAACATTAATTTGAAACCGATTTTTCCATACAAACCTTTTATGGCTTCAAAATTAGCGTCTTTATCTTTTTCTGTTTTCCAATCTACATATTCTCCATAATCATGATTCCCTAAAACAGAATATTTGCCATATTGATATTCTTTTATGCGATTAAAAGTATCGATCCAAGGCAACATTTCTTTAGCATGAGTATTCACAATGTCACCTGTAAACAAGATCATATCTGATTCTTGCTCATTGATCAAATCAATAGCATAATTAATTTTTTCAGGATTATCAAAACTACCACTATGCACATCTGATATTTGAGTAATTTTAAATCCGTCGAAGGCATCTGGTAAATCGGGAAAGAAAATTTGTTGCTTGATTACTTTATAGTTGTACTTTCCAAGGGTCATTCCGTAAATCAAAGAAGTAAATGGGATCGCCGCTAGTCCCAATGCTATTTGACTCACAAATTTTCTTCTTTCAGGCAAAAACGAATCAGTAGTGCTTCCTGAAAGCTTATAAATTGTCCCCGAGAATATTCTGAAAATATCTTCTAAAAACAAAATCAATGTCAAAATCAATTTTGGAATTAGAACTAACAATAACACTCCTAAAGTTATCATCGTCATTTTAGTTTGACCCACACTTCTATCAAATTTCGTAAATTGATATCCTATAAAAAAAATAGCTACTGATGAAATGAAAACATAAGCAATTAATACCCATCTCACCTTTGTAAAAGTTTTTACAGCCTGAAAAGCGTAAAGTTCAATTAACCCAATAATTATAAAGAATATTATTAAACGTAAAGCCATTAATTAAATTTTCAACAAATTAACGAAGAAACTATAGGTTAATTGTTATCATTAAATATTATTTAACAATCAATTAAATTCTATTATAAAAACATATACTTCTTTTTGAAAGTTTATCTATTTTTACACTTCATAAAAATTACAATATGTCACAAAAACGACTTTACCTTCTCGATGCCTACGCTTTAATATTTCGTGGTTATTTTGCTTTTATCAAAAACCCAAGAATCAATTCGAAAGGAATGGATACCTCTGCCATAATGGGGTTTATGAATGCCTTAATGGACGTCATCAAACGTGAAAAACCAGATCATTTAGCTGTTGCATTTGACAAAGGCGGTAGTGATTATCGTTATGAAATGTATCAAGAATACAAAGCACACCGTGACGAAACACCTGAAGCAATTAAAATTGCAGTGCCATACATTCAAGAATTATTGAAGGCCATGCATATTCCAATTATTGAAAAAGCAGGTTTTGAAGCCGACGATTTGATTGGAACTTTAGCAAAACAAGCCGAAAAAGAAGGCTTTAAAGTATTTATGGTTACACCTGATAAAGATTTTGCCCAATTAGTTTCTGAAAATATTTTTATGTATAAACCTGCGCGAATGGGTAACGACATTGAAATTTGGGGGATTCCTGAAGTATTGGAAAAGTTTGAAATTACAAATCCATTACAAGTTATTGATTTCTTGGGAATGATGGGGGATGCCGCAGATAATATTCCAGGATTACCTGGAGTTGGAGAAAAAACAGCGAAGAAATTCTTAGCTGAATTTGGTTCTATGGAAAATCTTCTAGCCAATACACATCAATTAAAAGGCGCTATCAAAGATAAAATTGAAGCTAATAAAGAATTAGGGTTATTGTCCAAAAAATTAGCTACTATCCTACTCGATTGTCCTGTTACTTTTGATGCAAACGATTATGAATTATCCAAACCAGATGTAGAAAAAACAGATGCGCTGTTTCAAGAATTGGAATTTCGTCAAATGAAAGCACAGTTTGATAAATATTTTGGAACAGGAAAGGAATATGACGAAATAGACACGAATGGAAATGGAACTACAAATGACGTACCACAACCTACAAAGAAAGCTCCAACTAAAAAAACCAACGAAGATCAATTTGATTTATTCGGATTTTCTGATGAAGAAGAAGGAGAAATAAAAGCCTATTCTCATTATGCAACTTTAGAAAACACCAATCATAATTATACAGTTATTCAAGGTGAATTGGGTACAAAACTATTTTTACAAAATTTAATGAATCAAACTTCGGTATGTTTTGACACCGAAACTACTGGAATTGACGCCTTAAATGCAGAATTAGTTGGAATGTCATTTTCGTTCGAAAAAGGAAAAGCATTTTACGTTCCATTTCCAGAAAATCAAGAAGAAGCTCAAACTTTAGTTGAAAAGTTTAAACCATTTTTTGAAAATGAAGCAATTGAAAAAATTGGTCAAAACATTAAATATGATTTGAAAATTCTATCTCATTATAATATTCAAATCAAAGGAAAATTGTTTGATACTATGATTGCTCATTATCTTATAAATCCAGATATGCGTCATAATATGGATGTTTTGAGTGAAACTTATTTGAAATATTCTCCCAAATCTATTGAGGATTTAATCGGCAAAAAAGGCAAAAACCAAAAATCAATGCGAGATGTAGCTTTGGAAGACATCAAAGAATATGCCGCTGAAGATGCTGATGTAACTTTCCAATTAAAACAAAATTTCAGTCCGATTTTAGATAAAGCAGAAACCAAAAAGTTATTTGATGAAATCGAAATTCCATTAATTCCAGTTTTAGCAGCTATGGAAATGGAAGGAATTAATCTTAATGTTCCATTTTTAAAAGAAATGTCTGTGGAAATGGCAAAAGAAAGCGCTGCATTAGAACAAAAAATATATGAAACTGCAGGCGAAAAATTCAATTTGGCATCACCAAAACAGTTAGGAGATGTTTTGTTTGACAAAATGAAAATTGGTGGAGCCAAACAAAAGAAAACCAAAACTGGTCAATATGCTACTGGAGAAGAAGTATTATCTTATTTAGCAAACGAACATCAAATTGTAAAAGATATTTTGGAATGGCGTCAAATGGTTAAATTACAAAGCACTTATATTGACGCTTTACCAAACCAAGTCGATAAAAACACACATCGCGTGCATACTGACTATATGCAAACGGTTGCAGCAACTGGGCGTTTGAGTTCCAATAACCCGAATCTGCAAAACATTCCAATCCGTACCGAAAGAGGAAGGTTAATAAGAAAAGCCTTTATAGCTCGGGATGAAAATTATACTTTATTATCAGCTGATTATTCCCAAATAGAATTGCGAATTATCGCGGCCTTATCTGGTGAAGAAAATATGATAAAAGCATTCCAAAACAATGAAGATATTCATCGAAGTACTGCAGCAAAAGTTTTCAATGTACCTTTAGAAGAAGTTACAAAAGAACAGCGTAGCAATGCCAAAACCGTGAATTTTGGAATTATATATGGAGTTTCTGCTTTTGGTCTTTCTAATCAAACATCGCTTTCTCGAAAAGAAAGTGCCGAATTAATTGATGCCTATTACGCAACCTATCCAAAACTAAAATCATATATGAGCAACCAAGTTGATTTTGCTAGAGAATATGGTTATGTGCAAACAGTTTTAGGAAGAAGACGTTATTTAAAAGACATCAATTCAGCCAATATGATGGTAAAAAGTGGTGCGGAACGAAATGCTGTAAATGCGCCCATTCAAGGTTCGGCTGCAGACATCATCAAAATTGCTATGATCAATATCCACAAAAAACTAACAGCTGAAAAGTGGAAATCAAAAATGCTACTGCAAGTCCATGATGAGCTTGTTTTTGACGTTCACAATTCCGAATTAGAAAAAATAAAACCAATGATAAAATACGAAATGGAAAATGCCTTTATAATGGATGTTCCATTGGATGTTGAGATTGGAGTTGGAAAAAATTGGTTAGAGGCACATTAAATAAAGCGACTAAAAGTCGCTTTTTATTTATATTTTTTTAGTCGATTCTCTTTGTCTCAACTCTGTCTTTATAATCGTAGTTTTATGATTGTAAAACTCCTCTTTACTTTCTAGTTTTTCAATTAGCATTTTAACAGCTTCTTCCCCTATTTCAGGTCCATGTTGACTAACGGTTGACAAACTTGGAGTTAATCTTCTCGACCAAACACCATCAGCAAAACCAATAACTGACAGTTCTTCCGGAATTTTCATTCCTTTTTTGATTGCCATTTTCATAGCCATAACCGATGCATGCTCATCAACTGCAAAAATAGCATCAACTTTATTTTTATCTAAAAATCCCAAAGATTTATCATCAAAATCCTCAGCGTTTTCAGATAATAAAATTAACTTTTCATTGATTTTCAATCCAGCTATTTCAAGTGCTTTTTTATATCCTTCAGCCCTAAGTTTTCCAACACTTAAATTATCTATAGACGAAAATAAAGCAATGTTTTTACATCCCGTGTTAATTAAATGACTAGTTGCATCTAAAGCTGAATCCAAATCATCAACTACTACTTTATCACAATTAACTTCCTCTGCAATTCGATCGAACATCACAATTGGAGTCCCTTCGTTTATAATAGTTTTAAAATGATCAAACTTGTGAAGTTTCTGCGCTTCTTCAGAAATGGAGAGTATAAATCCATCAATAGTTCCATTACTCAACATTTCAAGAGCATTGATTTCTTTCTCCAATGATTCATTTGAAATACAAGTGATGACTTTGTAACCTTTTTCGTCTGCTACTTTTTCAATGCCTGTAAAAACCTTCGCAAAAAATGAATTCAATATATTAGGAATAATAACACCGATAGTTCTAGTAGAACGATTTTTTAAATTTAAACCAATTACATTAGGTTTATAGTTTTTCAACTTAGCATACTCTTGCACTCGAAGTTTTGTTGGCTCACTAATTTCCGGACTATCATTCAACGCTTTAGAAACGGTTGAGACAGAAACTCCTAATTCTTTTGCAATTTGTTTTAATGTGGCTTTCGATTTCATTTTACTAATATAAGGTGTAAAATTAAGAAAATAAAATTTAGGCAACGAATGGTTTGCTCTTTTTTACCAATATAATATCATACTTTTGATTTTAATCCTTTTATCTATAAGTCTATCTTCCAAAAATTTACACTAAAAATAAATAAAACAAAAATGCTATTTGCATATATAATAAATAATTGTACTTTTGCACTCCCTTAATTGGGAATGGAATGTTTAATTAAAATAATATTATGGACGCATTAAGCTACAAAACAGTTTCTTCCAACAAAGCCACAGCTGAAAAACAGTGGATTGTTGTTGATGCTGAAGGTCATAACTTAGGTCGTTTTGCTTCAAAAGTCGCGATGCTTTTAAGAGGTAAATACAAACCAAGTTACTCACCGCACGTTGACTGTGGAGATAACGTAATTGTTATCAACTCAGAAAAAATTAATTTAACTGGAAACAAACTTGACGATAAAACGTACATTCGTCACACAGGTTATCCAGGAGGACAAAGAAGTCTAACTGCTAAAGTAATGCAACAAAAAAACCCTGCATTATTAGTAGAAAAAGCTGTAAAAGGAATGTTGCCTAAAAATAAATTAGGAGCGCAACTATTCCGCAATTTAGATGTAAATGTTGGTTCTGAGCACAAACATGGCGCTCAACAACCAAAAACCGTTAACCTTAACGACTTAAAGTAATGGGAGTTATTCACAAAATCGGTAGAAGAAAATGTGCAGTAGCACGTGTTTATGTTCAAGAAGGAACAGGTAAAATTACCGTAAACAAAAAAGAATTTGCAACTTACTTCCCAACAGCAACTTTACAATACAAAGTTTTACAACCAATGTCTATGACTGAAAATGTAAACAACTTTGACGTAAAAGTAAATGTATATGGTGGTGGTTCGACAGGACAAGCAGAAGCTGTAAGAATGGCATTAGCACGCGTAATGTGTGAAGTTGATGCTGAAAACAGAGCTATCCTTAAACCAGAAGGATTACTAACAAGAGATCCAAGAATGGTAGAACGTAAAAAATTCGGTCAGAAAAAAGCACGTAAGAGATTCCAATTCTCTAAACGTTAATATTCGATATTTATCAGAATATTTTTTCAGATACATTTTACAATTAAAATTGAATTAAAAACAAAGTTGTCGATATTCCTTATAAAAAGGGAATTAGTTTAGCATCGAAATGCAGTACAAAGTCTTAAAGTTGAGTAAACTTAAAGCGAAAAAGGTGACGCATTGCTATAACACGGAACGTAAACTATTACACAATGGCAAACAAAATTGACGTTAAAGAATTATTAGAAGCAGGTGTTCACTTTGGACACATGACTCGCAAATGGGACCCAAACATGGCTCCTTACATTTATATGGAGCGTAATGGTATTCATATCATTAACCTATATAAAACTGCTGCAAAAATTGAAGAAGCTAATGAAGCTATGAAAAAAATTGCAGCATCTGGTAGAAAAATACTTTTCGTTGCTACCAAAAAACAAGCAAAAGATATTGTTTCAGAAAAAGCATTAGCTTGTAACATGCCTTACATCACTGAAAGATGGCCAGGAGGTATGTTAACAAACTTCGTTACTATTCGTAAAGCTGTTAAAAAAATGGCTACTATTGATAGAATGAAAAAAGATGGTACTTTCATGACGCTTTCTAAAAAAGAAAGACTTCAAGTAGATCGTCTTCGTGCGAAATTAGAGAAAAACTTAGGTTCTATCGCTGACATGTCTAGATTACCTGCTGCATTATTTGTAGTAGATATCAAAGCTGAACACATCGCAATAAAAGAAGCACAAAAATTAAACATTCCAGTTTTCGCAATGGTTGATACAAATTCTGACCCACGTGAGGTAGATTATGTAATTCCTGCAAATGATGATGCTTCTAAATCAATTGACAAAATTTTAACTTTAGTAACTGACGCTGTAAAAGACGGATTAGCTAATAGAACTTCTGAAAAAGAAGGTGATGATGCTACAGAAGTTGAAACTGTTGAAGCTGTCGCTGCTCCTGAAGTTGTTGCTGTAGTTGAAGAGACTCCAGTTGCAGAAGTTGAAGCTACAGAAGAAACTAAATCTGAAGAATAAATAAACTTAAATTCCAATAGGTAAATTCCAAGTTCCAAATAATTATCAAAATTTGATGATTTATTAAAATTGGAATTTGGGATTTGTCAATTGGAATTTCTTTTTTTACAAGAATTTTTAATCTTAAAATAAAAAACAAAATGGCAACAATTACTGCTGCAGACGTAAATAAATTAAGAACAATAACAGGTGCAGGTATGATGGACTGCAAAAAAGCATTAGTAGAATCTGATGGAGATTTTGATTTAGCAATTGAAAACCTTAGAAAAAAAGGTCAAAAAGTTGCTGCTAACAGATCTGACAGAGAATCTACTGAAGGTGCTGCCATTGCAGTTGTAAACGCTGATAAAACATCTGGTGTTGTTATCACTTTAAACTGTGAAACTGACTTCGTTGGAAAAAATGAAGGTTTCGTTAAATTGGCTACCGATTTAGCTAATCAAGCATTAAACTATGATACTAAAGAAGCTTTTTTAGCTTCTGACTTTAACGGTATCACTGTTGCTGATAAATTAATCGAACAAACTGGTGTTATTGGAGAAAAAATTGAAATCGCTTCTTTCCAAAAATTATCTGGTGCTTTCGTAGGATCTTATATTCACGCTGGAAACAAAATTGCTACTTTAGTAGCGCTTTCTGCTAGCGTTGCTGGTGGTGATGAAGCTGCTAGAAACGTAGCTATGCAAGCTGCTGCAATGAACCCAATTGCTTTAAATGAGGCTGGTGTTGATGCATCAATCATTGAAAAAGAAATTGAAATCGCTAAAGACCAATTGCGTCAAGAAGGAAAACCAGAAGCTATGCTAGACAATATCGCTAAGGGTAAAATTCAACGTTTCTACAAAGATAACACTTTAGTAAACCAAGACTATATTAAAGACGGTTCTATGAGCGTTGCTGCTTATGTTAAATCTGTTGATGGTGGATTAACTGTTACTGGATTTAGTAGAGTTGCCTTAGGATAAAATTTTTAGGTACAAAATAATATAAGCATAAAAAAACCTCGTTTCTTACTTGAAGCGAGGTTTTTTGATTGTCATCTTTATGTTTCTAAATAATTTTCAACAAAACAATTCCTATTTCAATTAAAATAGTTTACACTTTCCATTATAAAAAAGTTTTAGTCACATTTTAGTTCATATTCTATACCAAAAATAAAACCCTCGCATTGCCTGCAAGGGTTTCTATCTTAATTTAATTAAAGACTAGTATCTGTAATATTCTGGTTTGAAAGGTCCCTTTACTTCAACTCCAATATATTCAGCTTGGTCTTGACGCAACGTTTCTAATTCAACTCCTAATTTTGCAAGGTGCAACATAGCTACTTTTTCATCTAAATGTTTTGGTAACATATACACATCATTATTGTAAGCCGCACTATTTTTCCATAACTCAATTTGAGCTAGAGTTTGGTTAGTGAATGAATTACTCATTACAAAACTTGGATGACCTGTTGCACAACCTAAATTTACTAAACGTCCTTCAGCTAAAATGATAATATCTTTTCCAGCAATAGTATATTTATCTACTTGTGGTTTGATTTCAATTTTAGAAGCTCCATGGTTTTTATTCAACCAAGCCATATCAATTTCGTTATCAAAGTGACCGATGTTACAAACGATAGTTTTGTCTTTCATTTGTTCGAAATGAGAACCCAAAACGATATCTTTATTTCCAGTTGTAGTAATGATGATATCAGCATTAGCAACAACAGTATTTAATTTTTTAACTTCAAAACCGTCCATCGCTGCTTGTAAAGCACAAATAGGATCAATTTCAGTTACTGTTACAATAGAACCTGCTCCACGGAAAGAAGCCGCAGTTCCTTTGCCCACGTCGCCATATCCGCAAACAATTACTCTCTTACCCGCTAACATAATATCAGTAGCTCTACGAACAGCATCAACAGCTGATTCTTTACAACCATATTTGTTATCAAATTTAGATTTAGTTACTGAATCGTTAACATTAATTGCAGGCATCG
The DNA here is from genome assembly GCA_903913315.1 of uncultured Bacteroidota bacterium. Lineage (GTDB taxonomy): Bacteria > Bacteroidota > Bacteroidia > Flavobacteriales > Flavobacteriaceae > Flavobacterium. Next base: position 25,186 of record CAIWKX010000124.1, read on the forward strand.
GTAAAGTTCCAGCTTTAACTCGCTCATATAAACGGTGAACTCCAGTTGTAGTTTCTTCAGATAACCCTTTTATTCCTGCTACTAATTCTGGGTAACGATCAATAACCATATTAGTTAAATCTCCACCATCATCCAAAATCATATTTAATGGTTTTCTATCTTCTCCAAAGAATAAGGTTTGTTCAATACACCAATCAAAAGACTCTTCGTCTAGACCTTTCCAAGCATAAACTTGAATTCCTGCAGCAGCAATAGCAGCAGCAGCCTGATCTTGAGTAGAAAAAATGTTGCAAGATGACCAAGTAACTTCTGCACCTAGAGCAATTAATGTTTCAATTAAAACTGCAGTTTGAATAGTCATGTGAAGACATCCTGCAATACGAGCACCTTTTAAAGGTTGTTCATCTTTGTATTCTGCTCTTAAAGCCATTAATCCTGGCATCTCAGCTTCTGCCAATTCAATTTCTTTTCTTCCCCAAGCTGCAAGTGAAATATCTTTCACTTTAAAAGCTACATAAGGTAATGTTTGTGTACTCATGTATTATGTATATTTGTTTTTTTAATAATTTGGTGCAAAATTACAACATAGGTTTTGATTTTAATAATTTATTTAAAAAAATTGTGAATTGTTTACTAGTTTAATCTTTTGAAAAACAACAAAATACTATATGCCATTATATAAAGTTATATCATTATTTGAGAATACTAAACTGTATCTATGGAAGATTACCGAAGATTTCAACGCGCTTTATAAAGAAGTAAAATTGAATGCAACTTCTTTATCAAGATTAGAAAATATGAAATCGGAAAGTCACCAAAAAGGATTTATGGCAGTTCGGATGTTACTTCAACATATCAACCATAGTGATTTTGATTTATATTATGATGATAAAGGCAAACCACATTTAAATGATGAAAAATATATTTCAATTTCTCATTCCAATGGATTTTCTGCCATTCTTATTAGTGATGAAAGTATCGGATTGGATATTGAGCAATTAAAAGAAAAAACACTAAAAATTGCCTCTCGATTTATGGACATATCCCATTTAGAGAATTTATCAATTGAAGATAAAGTTAAAAAAGCTACAGTTATTTGGGGTATTAAAGAAAGTATTTTTAAAATTAAAAATGAAACAGGAATTAGCTTTCCAAATGATATTTTTGAAGAAGATTTTTCATGGGAAGATAAAAAAGCAACGGCAACACTAAAATTCAATAAAAAAGAAGAAAAATTTCAGATTCTATTTGATGCTATAGAAGATTATATCTTTGTTTGCGCTTTCGAAAAAAAATAATGACAACAATTTACAAACAAATACTTGCGGCAAAATCACAAAAGAATAAACTTCTGGCAATACTTATTGATCCCGATAAAGTTTTGATAGGAAATCTTTCTATTTTAATTCAAAAAATCAATCAATCCCCTGCTACTCATATTTTTGTTGGCGGAAGCTCTTTTGAAGGAACTTATTTCGATGAAATAATAATGCGATTAAAAGCTGAAATTACCTTACCTATTCTATTATTTCCAGGAAATCCTTCTCAAATTTCTGATAAAGCAGATGGAATTTTATTTCTAACCTTATTATCAGGAAGAAACCCTGATTATTTAATCGAACATCAAGTCAATGCAGTCCCCATTCTAAACAAAACCAATTTGGAAATAATTTCAACAGGTTATATTTTAATAGAAAGTGGTAACGAAACTGCCGTTGAAAGAGTTAGTAAAACCAAACCAATAGACAGATCCAAGGCTGAATATGCACTTCAAACCGCTCAAGCAGGCATATTTATAGGCAATCAACTCATTTATCTTGAAGCAGGAAGCGGCGCACAAATGGCTGTTCCAAAAGAAATGATTGAATTGGTTTCCAAAAACATAAATGTTCCCTTGATTGTTGGCGGAGGCATCCGTTCCAAACAAGAAATTGAAAACGCTTTCAGTGCCGGCGCTGACTTAGTAGTAATAGGTACAGCCTTTGAAAATAATATAGATTTTTTTACTTCATAAATCGAAAACCAACCAACACCAATCCATAATCATAACTCTATGCTCGACTTCTTATTAAACCAATATAAAAACGATACTGCCCTTCAGATTATTTTGGAGTTTTTGGCATTTGTTTTCGGAATTATAAGTGTCTTTTGCGCTAAAAAAGAAAATATTTGGGTTTACCCAACGGGACTTATATCTACAATTATTACCGTTTATTTATTGTATCAAGCGCAATATTTTGGCGATATGACAATGAATTTTTATTATTCTGTAATGAGTGTGTATGGATGGTATATGTGGGCTTCTAAAAAGACTGCTCCTGATTTAAAAATCACTAGAACAACGTCAAAGGAAAAAATAATTGGGGTCGGCTTTTTTGTCTTAACAATGATAATTACCTATTTAGTATATGTTTTTTTTGATTACAAACTTGAAATTCCTAATTATATTGATATTTTTACGTCAGGAATATTTTTTACAGGCATGTGGTATATGGCACTGAAAAAAATTGAGAACTGGACTTTATGGATAGTTGGCGATTTAATAGCTGTTCCGCTATTTGCTTATAGAGGTCTCGGAATGCTGTCATTACAATATTTAATTTTTACAATTTTGGCTATTTTAGCTTATTTAGAATGGAAGAAAATCTTAAACAGTTACACTCAGAAATAATTAAGATAGCAATGTTTGGTCCAGAATCTACTGGAAAAACCACTATTGCTGCGCAACTTGCCCAAGAATTCAATACTATTTGGATTCCTGAGTTTGCGCGCGATTATTTGCAAGATAAATTGAATTCTAAGCAAGAAATTTGTACTCCTGAAGACTTAATTCCTATTGCAATCGGGCAAACTAAACTAGAAAATGAGGCCTTATCGCAAGCCAACGCTATCCTTTTTTGTGATACCAACCTCTTAGTTACCAAAGTTTTTTCGGATATTTATTATAAGCAATGCCATCACCTTATTGAAAAAGCAGCCAAGAAACATAAATATGATTTATTTTTCTTAACCGATGTAGATGTGCCGTGGGAAGCCGATGATTTAAGAGATAAACCATCCGAAAGAGAAAATACATTAGCCATTTTTGAAAAAGCCTTAATCGATTTTGAAAAACCCTACATCAAATTATCTGGAAATAAACAAGAACGACTAGAAAAAGCCACTCAAATTGTAAAAGACTTTCTAAAAGCTAAAAAATTAGGACTCAATTCCTTTGACTTTATTAAAATTTACAATCGAAATATTAATATTGAAACCGTTGAATTCCAATTTACTATTTTAAAAAATGGAATTCCAAAGATTAATCTCGATAGAGCAGCTATTAAAAATGATGGCGTTATTGCAATTTCTGAAGAAGAAGCAAAATATTTTTCTAATTTTTTTGATGAGAAAAAAAATAAATTAAAACTTAAAAAATTTGTTCCCGCTTCAGGTGCTGCCAGTAGAATGTTTAAGTTTTTAAATGAATTTTTAAATGAATTTAAACTTGGTGAAGAAAGTATAAATGCCTACATCAATAGAAAAAAGGAAAAAAATCTTCCTCTTTTTCTAGTCGCAAAAGAAAAATTTCCATTCTATAAAGCAGTTTTAGACGTTACAAAATCAAGATTACCTGAATATGAAACTTGGGAAAAAGACACCAAAGATTTTGGATTTATAAAAACCATGCTTTCTCCTAAACATTTTGATTTTTCAAACAAACCCAAAGGAATTTTGCCTTTTCATCAATATGAAAACCATATAGCTACTGCCATTGAAGAGCATTTAAATGAATGTGCACATTATGCTTCTTCCAATGGGAAATCTTTTCTACATTTTACTGTCTCCGAAGAGCATAAAAATGATTTTGAAACTATTATTAATGGAATAAAAGACAAAATAGAAACCAAATCGGAAGTGAATATTAACATAAAATACTCTTTTCAAGACAAATCTACCGATGTAATTGCGGTTGATTTAGATGGAAACCCTTTTAGAGATGAAAATAATGCAATTATTTTTCGCCCTGGGGGACATGGCGCTTTGATTGAGAATTTAAATAACTTACATGCGGACATTGTCTTTATTAAAAACATCGACAATGTGATTCAAAACCATATTGAAACCATTGCTTTATATAAAAAAGCGTTGGGCGGCATCTTAATTCAACACCAAGAAGCGATTTTTAATTACATGAAAAGGCTGAATGAAAGCACTATTTCAAATGAAGAGTTAAATGAGATTGTCAATTATATCAAATCAAAATTAAATATTGCTATCAAAGATGATTTTGTAAAATATACTAAAGAAAGTAAAATAGATCATCTTCAAACCATTTTAAACAGACCCATTCGCGTTTGCGGAATGGTTAAAAATGAAGGAGAACCGGGCGGCGGTCCCTTTTGGGTAATTGATAAAAAAGGAAAAACTTTTCTGCAAATTATCGAATCCTCACAAATTGATGCAAAAGATGAAAAACAAGTAAAAATATTTGAAAGTGCTACCCATTTTAATCCGGTTGATATAGTTTGTGGTGTAAAAAATTACCACGGACAAAAATTTGATCTTTCCCTTTTTACTGATGCCAACTCTGGCTTTGTTGTAGAGAAGAATCATAAAGGAAAACCATACAAAGCATTCGAACTTCCGGGCTTGTGGAATGGGGCAATGGCAAAATGGTTGACCATTTTTGTCGAAGTTCCATTGATTACTTTTAATCCAGTTAAGACCGTAAACGATTTACTGAAACCGGCGCACCAACCTGCAGAATAATCACAATGGAACAAGAAAAAATATTGTCAGAATTAGGGTTTAAAGCCGTTAGAAGCTCAGGCCCTGGAGGACAAAATGTAAATAAAGTTTCCTCAAAAGTGGTTTTAACTTTCGATTTATTACAATCGGGTGCTTTAACTGATGAAGAAAAACAACGAGCAGCCCAAAAATTAAAAACCAAACTCACCGCTGAAGGAATTCTTATCCTAAACTGCGACGAAGACCGAAGTCAATTAAAGAATAAAGAAATTGTAACCCATCGTTTTTTGGAACTACTTCAAAAATCATTAGTAATTCCAAAAGAACGCAAAGCAACCAAAGTGCCAAGATCGGTTATTGAAAAAAGATTGAAAGACAAATCTAGCACTGCCGAAATCAAACAAAGCAGAAAGAAACCTGAGTTGTAATTTGAAAACAAAATAGAAATTAAGAGCCCTAAACTGCAAACGATAAAGGTAGAACATTCTTCTAAAAAACTTTGATTTCACAAAAGACCTACCTCTATTAGCCCCGATTGAAGTGGAAATCCTTTTTTTATATAGCCCGTGGTGGAAACCACGGGCTATATAAAAAAAGATTGCAACGAAAAGCGGGAATGGCCTTGGTGGAAAATGCGCAAACCATTCGCTACTGGAAAAAAGTTTACAAAAACTTGAAAAAAGATTGAAATTTAAAATTGATATTGCAAATGTCATTGCTATTAACTTATCTTTGTGCCGTCTCAAAAGGGGTGCTCTAAATTAACGAGCTGAGATTATACCCAATGAACCTGGGCAGGTAATGCTGCTAAGGGAAAAGTGACTAAAAAATAGTGTGCACGCTAGGTTTTGTCACAGGAAACAAACATTTTTTAATTTTAACCAAGAATAATTACCTCTTTTTATTCGTAACATTTTTACGAATGGAAATTTTATTCAAAACAATTGGCCGCAAAGGCACAAAGGCACGAAGATTTCGATTTTCAAGTCTATTTTCTTTTATATTTTTTCTTTTTTCAATTCCCTTTTTTGCCCAACAAATCCAAAAGGACTCTATTAAAGTTACCCAACTCGATGACGTTTTAGTCTCTGCCATTCGAGTAACCACCAAAACTCCTGTGAGTTTTAGCAATTTATCCAATACCGATTTTCAAACAAGAAACGTGGGGCAAGATATTCCTATCTTGATGAACTTTTTGCCTTCGGTGGTGACTACTTCTGATGCTGGAAATGGTGTTGGTTATACCGGAATTCGCGTTCGCGGAAGCGATGCTACTAGGGTTAACGTGACCATCAACGGAATTCCCTACAATGATGCCGAAGAAAGCGGTACTTATTTTGTTGATCTTCCCGATTTTGCCTCTTCGGTAGGTAGTTTGCAATTACAAAGAGGCGTTGGAACCTCAACTAATGGTGCCGGAGCCTTTGGTGCTAGCCTAAACATGCTTACTGACTCCTATTCTAAAAAAAGTTATGGCGAAATTGCTAGTTCGGCCGGAAGTTTTACTACTTTAAAAAATACTGTCAAATTTAGTACCGGATTAATGGACGACCATTTTGAAATTGCAGGACGTTTTTCCCAAATTAAATCGGATGGGTACATAGAACGTGCATCTTCTGACTTAAAATCTTACTTTTTGCAAGGTACTTATGTTGGAAAAACAACCTTAATTAAGGCGTTGCTTTTTGGTGGGAAAGAAAAAACCTATCAATCGTGGTATGGTGTGGATGCCGAGACAATGGCAGGCGATCGAACATTTAATTTTGCCGGAATGTATACCGATGCGCAAGGAAATACTAAATTTTATGACAACCAAACGGATAATTATCAGCAAGATCATTTTCAATTGCATTGGAATGAAAAATTTTCTTCCAAATGGAGCAGTAATCTA